>JAKZVY010000155.1:0-6973 GCA_047515825.1 Dehalococcoidia bacterium | reverse complement strand
CCTGGGTCGATTGTTATTGGATCCATGCAGTCGGTGCTTGTCGGACTCCGATTCGTACCTGAGAAAGCCGCCCTGTTTCAGGCCATTGACGATTATTACACCGCGTATTGGGGGTGTCAAGGTCAACCCAGCCAAGTTGATTGAGAGGGTCGTTGTGAAAATTATCACTTTTTGGTTGGGGGTGTCAAGAAAATAGCGGCTTCTAGACGCTGGGCAGGGGAGCAGTGTCTCCCATTCGGACCTGCCAGGCCCTAATGCGGGCGGTCATGTCTCGAACTCGGTCACGCTGCGCGGGATCATCGAACAGGTTGCGCGTCTCGTGCGGATCCGAGCGGAGATCGAACAGCTCACACTGGTCGGCCGCGCACAGGTTCAGTTTCCACCTGTCGACAACGACAGACCGCCAGGAGTTGTTGAGCATCCGGTTTATTTGCGGCCAGCCGAGGGCGCGGTCTTCCATATCGGGGCTGAGCCCGTTCCACTGGATGAAGACTTCGTTGTCGCTGAGGTCGGCGTCGCCACTCAGCACAGGCGCCAGGCTTTTGCCTTGCAGGTGCGCGGGCGGGGATTCGCCCATGAGGTCGAGCAGGGTCGGTATCAGGTCGATGTGGCCGGCGCTGCCCTCAATCTTGCGGGCACTTTGCGAGAGCCACGGTACGCGCATCAGCAGCGGCACGCGGGAAGCCTCCTCGTAGAAAGTCCGCTTTTCCAGCATCCTGTGGTCACCAGCCATGTCGCCGTGCTCGCTGGAGAAGACGACGGCGGTATTGTCAGCGACGCCGACTTCGTCGAGGGCGTCCGAGATCATCCCGACCATGCTGTCCACGAGGGTGATGTTGGCCATGTACCGAGCGCGGAGGGTGCGCCATCCGTGCTCGGTGGTGACGTCGTTTCCGAGCGCGGCGGCTGCCGACGAGGTTACGTACTCTCCCGGTGGCGGCGCGGCCTCGCTCCCGATCCAGTTGGTGTAGTAGTCGGCGCGGACGCGGTTGACGAGAGAGTGACCATCCGGTCGTTGCAAGAAGGCCGGTCCGGTTGGGATTTGGGCTGGATCGTAGAGGTCATTCAGCGGTCCGTAGTACGGAGGGTGAGGCTCGAAGGTGCTGACGTACATTACGAACGGGGCGCCAGCGTTGCGACGGATGAAGTCGGCGGCGCGGCGGCCCAGGAACGATGCCATCTGGTGCTCTTCAGGCATCAGCGCTCTTTCCCAGGCGTCGAAGATCATCGCGCCGTACGCCTCGGTCTGGGGTTCGTAACCCTGCTCCCTGAGATAGTGCCAGTAGTCGCTCATCACTCGCAGGTGCTCGCGCCGCGTGTACTGCGCGCGGTGGCCGTCCTCGGAGCTTACCCACTCGTGGTAGCCGTGCTGCCGGATTATGTCGTCGCCCAGGTGCCATTTGCCGAAGTACCCGCAGGTGTAGTCTTCGGATATCATCTCAGGCAGAACGGGGATGCTCGGATCGAGGTTCATTTTGTTGACGACCGGCCCGGCGGAGTGGGGGTATAGACCGGTCATTATCGAGGCGCGCGCCGGAACGCACACGGGCTGCGTGACGTAGGCAGCCTCGAAAACGGCGCTCTGTTCGGCGAGCCGGTTCAGACGCGGGGTCTGTATCCAGTCGTTGCCGTAGCAGGCTAACGTGTCCCAGCGCTGCTGGTCGCTCAGTATGACGACTACGTTCGGACGGTCGGGCATGATCTTCTCCTAGAAACGGGTCTCAGAACGTGTTACCATTGACTTCAAAGGTTCCCCCCTGATGACAAGAGTGCCATGGGTGCTCTCTCCCAACACGGAGTAGTCAGGGGGGTCGCTATTTGATTGAGGTTTCTAGCTGCCTCAACGATTCTCTCCGTCACTTGCGATCCTGAACTCGTTGCGTACCGCAGGCTTGATACGGTCGTACCAAGCGCTATCTCCCATCTCCCATTTGCGCAGGACTGCCCAGCAGCAGTAATCTGCTATCTGCAGACCGTAATGGGAGCGCGATTGGTGATGCAGGACGCGATATTTCACTTTGGGCATCATCCTAGACAGAGTGGTCCGCAACGCTCTCTCAATGGCGCGCCGCTTCTTGTTCACCGGAATCGTATCGGTGATAACGATAATCTTTTCCGCGCTGCGGGCATCCAGTTCGATAGGCATGACCATACTCAGCAAATGCCCCAACATCGTCGGGTAGAAGTGAGTATCGTCCTGCGTCACCCGGGAGACATTAGCTTTCTCGACCACCAGACAGTCAATGTGCATCCCGTCGAGGTGGGAGGCGATCAAGTCAAACACGGCGTTCCGTATCGCCTTGCGATCATTGTAGCAATGGAAGTACTCAATGTCCGTGCCCGCTTCCAGGCAGTCGTGCTTGTAGTTGTCGAGCGCCTCAAACGCTGGGAACGGACGGATCATGCCAACACCGGTCAGCACGAAATAGCGTGTCCCCGTGGCGCTGAAGTCGAAGTTCCCAGATTCGTCTAGGAAAACGTAGGCGCATTGGGTCACGAAACTATCTCTGGACGATCAGGCATTGTATTCTCCTTGAATGGGCTTGGGCAGCAATCAGGTTGCGTCCGACGCGCAGCGGAAGCCCATGTTGCCTGTGGAACTGTCGGGCGTGTTTGCGCTGCGAGCTGCGACGCGGTAGCGGTTGCAGTACGAATGGTGGCAGAGGTACGAGCCTCCCCTTATGACGCGGCTGACGCCGGAGGGAGGTCCGACGGGATTCACCCGTGGGCCGTCGCGGTGGAAAGTGGGGCTGAACCAGTCGGCCTGCCATTCCCAGACGTTTCCGGCTACGTTGTAGAGTCCGAAGCCGTTGGGTTCGAAGTGCCTGGCCGGCGCGGTGCCGACGAAGCCATCTTCGGAGGTGTTAACGTCCGGGAAGTGGCCCTGCCAGATGTTGCACATGTGCCTGCCGTCTGGAGTTAGCTCGTTTCCCCACGGGTACGTCATTCCGACCAGACCGCCTCGGGCGGCCATCTCCCACTCGGCCTCGGTGGGGAGCCGTTTGCCCATCCAGCGGCAGTAGGCCATCGCGTCGTTCCATGAGACGTGAACGACGGGGTGGTCCATCAGTCGCCCGATTCCGGAGCCGGGTCCGTTGGGTCGCCGCCAGCTTGCGCTGTCCACCCTCCACCACCAGGGGGCTTCGGCCACGGCCTCCGTAACCTCCCGCCTAATCTTCTTGGATAGGAACAGGTGGAAGACGAACGACCAGCCGTAGCGTTCGGCCTCAGTCCTGTATCTGGTGGCCCTGACGAATCTGCCGAACTCAGCGTTCGTTACCGCCGTCTCGTCGATGAAGAACGGCGACAACTCAACCTCCCTCGTAGGTCCTTCGCCGTCGGCGGGGAAGCCGGAGCGGTCTTCGGCACCCATGAGGAATCTGCCGCCGAGAATGTAGGCCATTCCCTTTGTTTGGCGCCCCAGTTTCTTGGCGCCAATGACGGGGATTGGTGTACTTGCTCGACTCGGCCTGGGAGTTGGGCGACCGTGTCCCCGTTGACCTGAAGGCGCACAGCAGGCGTCTGGCACGTCGATCCTCCTGCTCAAGATGGATATGCGATTGGTAGCACAGGGGACAGAGTGTGTCAAATTTTGCCGCAACGCTATTGACATGGGTTTCGGAGTGATGCTACCTTTTCTCCTGAAATGAGTATCGCCACCGCCACCACGTACGGGTATTACTACTTTACCGGCTGCAAAGCTGTCGGCTGAGAGGTTTTGCCCAGAGCACGCGAAGGCGCATAAACAGGCAAGCGAACCCCAGTCGACAGAGACTGGGGTTTTTGATTGTCCCGGACAGGCGATCATAACCCAGCACAGGAGAGAGGGAGATGCAAGAGTCATCAACGATGGATGTGAACGTGGTCAGCACCGATCAACTTATCAGCCCCGCTGAACTCGCCAGACAGATACCAGTCAGCCCCGCCGCGGAGCGCACTGTTATCGAAGGCCGGGAGCAGATCCGCAGGGTGCTGCAACAGGAGGACGACCGGATGATGATGGTGGTCGGGCCGTGCTCGATCCATGACGAGCAGCAGGCGGTCGAGTACGCCGGAAGGATACTGGAGCTTCGCAAGCATCTCGAGGACCGGCTGCTGATCGTGATGCGGGTGTACTTTGAAAAGCCGAGGACGACAGTCGGGTGGAAGGGGCTGATATACGACCCCAACCTGGACGACACGTTCGACATCGACGAGGGGCTGCGGACGGCGCGGCGGCTGATGCACTCGATAGCTGAGATCGGCGTCTATACCGGCACCGAGTTCCTCGACCCGATAGTTCCTCAGTACCTCGCGGACCTGGTGTGCTGGTCGACGATCGGCGCGCGGACCACTGAGAGCCAGACTCACAGGCAGATGGCGAGCGGTCTGTCGATGCCGGTCGGGTTCAAGAACGGCACCGACGGCAGCGCACAGATCGCGGTTGACGCGATGATTTCGGCCAAGTCGGCTCATGCTTTTCTGGGCATAGACCAGTACGGGCAGACCGCCGTCATCCAAACGCGAGGAAACCCAGACGGTCACCTGGTTCTGCGAGGCGGGCGCGCGGGTCCGAACTTCGGCACGGAGTCTATAGCCGAGGCGCACAGGCTGCTCAACGAGTCGCAGGTCCGCTCGGAGCTTCTGGTGGACTGCTCGCACGGGAACTCCAACAAGGACCACCGTCGGCAGCAGGTCGCGTTCAAGGACGTGGTCGGGCAGCGGGCAGGCGGCAACGACCATATCATCGGCTGCATGTTGGAGTCGAACCTCAATCCCGGCGCACAGAAGCTCACCGGCGACCGGTCGACGCTGGAGTACGGTGTCTCGGTCACCGACGCCTGCATAGGCTGGGACGAGACCCAAACGCTGCTCCGTTGGGCCTATGACCAGGCGGACTCTCGCGTGGCGGTGACTGCGGACTAGGCTTATGCACTCTCATACAGCAGGGTATCCGGGTGGAAGGCGTACCAGCCGAACCAGAAGTAGATCAGGGTCGGGATTCTGGGCAGGACCGTAGAGTCGTCTGCGCTGCTCAGGCCCGCCTCTTCGATTTCCCATGCTGTGCCGTCGGCGTCTATCAGTGATTGGATTACGCCTTCGGAGTCGACGTCGATGCTCTCGAAGGTCACATCTCCGCGGTCGAACACGCGACCGTCGGACAGCGTGCCCGACGCGACGATAACGACATTGGTATCGCCGATTGTGTCGTTGATCAGCCGCTCGTCCTGCAGCGACTTTACCGAGTATGCCTTCTCCACGCCGTCGATTACGATGCCGAGCACCTCGTCCTTCGATTCCAAGCGACTGTCCCGATTCCAGACCGGGAACATCGTCGTTGGGTTCTCGCGGTAGGAGAAGTAGATGGACTGGGGACTAGACTCAGGCCCGTAGAACTGGTCAGGGTAGTAGGGGGTGGAGTTGGCCAGCACTGTCGTGTCGGGGTGCTCGGCCAGCCACTCGCCCCACGTCGTCAGCGAGACAGGGAAGAAGTCGAGGACCAGATCGTCGCGCATGGCCAGCTCACCTATGACGGGCCTGCCCACGAGGGAACTCCAAAGCGAGTTGGTCTTGCGGTCGTACATCAGCTTGTTGGAGCGATAGAGGAAGCCGGACGTTCCGAATGTGGTTGGCTCCCCGTCTATCTTGGCGGAATACACGATTCCGGTGCCGCAAAGCGTTCACCACATGAGGCTGATCGGTTCACCACCGACCGTGTCGTTGACCATCTCGTGCGCGTTGACGATGCGGAGAGGGTACGCTTTGACATCGCCGTTAATCTCCACGCCGAACACCCTGTCGTCGGGAAGGATGTAGTCGGCTTCGTCCGGGGTGAGGAACTCAGGATCACGCAGGTCGGGGATTCCGTCCGGAAGGACGCCGCCCCAGACGATTTCGGTCACGTCAATTCGCGAGAACTCGCTCGCCGGTTCAAGGAACATAGCGAACCTTGGGTGCAGATTGGCGTACATGGCGCTCTTCCATGCTGCGTACTCAGGAGGCGGCTGGTAGTCTGCGAGGTTTTGGCCGAGCCACTCCATCCACTTATCCCACGCTATGTCGTCGAAGGACTGCCCGCTCAGGGTACGGAGAGTTTCGCCGACACTCTCCAGCAGCGCGCGCGTCGGCAAGAAGCGCATTATTTCGACCAGAACAGGCACGAGCGAGAGGTCATTGTTGTCCCGAATCTCTTGGATCACGCGCAGCAACTCGACCGATCCCGCGGCGAACGGAGGGGCGAGTTCGTACATCACCGTGGTCGAGCTGTAGGGACGCGGAGTAGGCGTAGGCGTCGGATCGGGTGTCGGAGTCGGCTCCGGGACTTCCGTGGGCGTTGGGATCGGGGCCATAGTCTGGATCGGGGCCAAGGCCGGTATCGGCGTGGTCGTTGGCTGGACGCGGACGACTACGACGGGCGTGGCGGTCGGAGTCGGAGGCTCCGACGTTTCGCTCCCGCATGAGGCCAAGATCGCGATGAACACGATCGAGGCCGCCAGGATGTATGCTCTCTTTATCAGCGTCAAGATCCTCGGTCACACGGGTTGTGGAGATGTGCTCGTCATTGTAGTCGTTGGTCGACGGTAGTCATACTACCATTATTGCGCGGGCGGGGTCACTTCGCGGGGAGGGCAATCGTTTCCTCCCGTCCTAGTGCGATGTAACTGTTATGTGTGAGCTTACTCAGCACCGCGGTCCCACATTTGAAGATTACCTTGCCGGTCAATGATAAAATACTCGCCCGATCCAGATGAGCTCGGTGATGGCACTTCGACAAGCTGGGGATGGGCGGATTTAAAACCCGCCGCTACGGTTTGGTCGGGGGGTTCGGGTTGGCCTACTTATGCGGGTTAGATCCAGATTTTGATTGGGTTGCGGTCTATGATTAGCTCTGTGATGGCGTGGACGAGTGCGTCGGCGCGGTCGGGGGAGTTGGAGGGGCCGAGGTCTGGAGTCCAGGTACACATCTGGTCTTCGAGGTCTGGGAAGCGGCCTA
>JAKZVY010000154.1:0-6520 GCA_047515825.1 Dehalococcoidia bacterium | reverse complement strand
ACTTGCGAGTCGCCAGCCCCGTTAAGGTTCCAGCGCCTTCCCGTCCGATTGCGTACTTCCCTTGCGTACCGCTTTGTATTCGAAGCCCGCTCCAGAGCGGGCGATGATTTTGTCCAGTCCAGGTCATTGGCTTCCTCCGAGCAATCTGATGTCAACCTCTTCAATCTGTATGGGGACACCTTCCAAGCAGTCCGGTAGCCGGTCCTCGGCGGGTATAGCGCTCTGGTCTACTTTCTTGGTAACCTCGACCACGATGCCCGCTGTTTCAGACATCTCTCCGTTCTCGTCCCAGAGACGTACTGGCCCTGTGTGCCTACGGTAGTTTGGCTGACGGCGGAAAAGGTCACTGTACTTGTCCCGCACCTCCTGGATGTATTCGTCTGTGTTTTCAGGTGTCGCAGTCATGTTTCCTTCCTCTGCTGATGAATTTGGTTCGCATAAAGTTGATGGGTCTTTGAACTCGTCCTCCCCGCAGGCCGTCAACCACAGGACTGTGACGAAGCAGACGAGGACGAGCAGAAGGCTGAACGGCGCTCTCCTTGTGTGCACTGTGCTACTCCTCCTTTCTGTTGATCTAGTCTCAGAGCGTCGTCAGCGCTTCACAGGCGATAATAGAACATATGGTCTTCTAGTGTCAACCCATGTGGACAAAACCCCAAGGCAATCATCTGGTCTTCGTCTTCGCTGTGCGTTAATATCAGTCTTGGCCCTTCCATCTGGTTTTAGGATAAGTCTAAGACCAATGGCGTCTGTTAATCTGGGACAGGCTCTCGGACTATGTGAAACTTGACACAATATCTGCGGGTTACCTAGAATTCACTGAATAGGCAGCATAGCTCGCCGCCCGAGTGTGAGGCTTTGGAATGGAGCTGAACGTTTCACAGTTGCTGATGGAACCGAGCGGCTCCAGCCGCGAGTACCAGTTGGACGACCCGCTGCTCATGCCCGACAGACATGACGCTCTCAGAGTGTTGGGCACGGTCGCCATGATGCGCACCAACAAGAGCATCTGGGTGAGCGCCGAATTATGTTCGGCGCTTGAGTGTGAATGCGGTCGTTGCCTGACCGGTTATAGTCATCCGATACAGTTTCAGCTCGAAGAGGAGTATATCCCCTCTCTCAACCCGCTGACCGGAGCGCGGGTTATCCCGCCCTCGGACGGCAGTGACTACTATCTTATAGATGAAAACCACATTCTCGATCTGACGGAGCCCGTCAGAGAGTACGTCATGATGGAAGACCCGATGAAGCCGCTATGCAGGCCCGAATGCGCCGGACTGTGCGCGGGATGTGGCTCGGACCTGAACTACGAGCAGTGCGACTGCGAGGCTGTCAGGGACGCGCGCTGGGGTCCCCTTCTTGAGTTGATATCCGGCGGGGCTGAGACAGACTAGGCCCCAGGTGAGGAACTGAAATGGCGCCACTTCCAAAGAAGAAACACTCGAAGAAACGACAGGGCGACAGGTCCGCTCACTTCGCAATTGGACGCCCAGCGCTGTCCAGGTGTTCGCAGTGCCAGCGAGCCAGAATGTCCCACCGCGTTTGCGCTCACTGCGGCTACTACAACGGACGCGAGGTGGTTGTGTCGGACTCTGATATCGTCTAGCGGGTCCGTACCCGCACCGACGTACCCATGAGTCGCACTACATCACATGGAGATGATCCCATGACGCTGACATTCAAGACCGAAGCTCAAGGCTCGGAGGTCGCCTACCTGTTCCCCGGACAGGGCGCGCAGGCCGTTGGAATGGGCAAGGAGCTTTACGAAAGCTCCAGCGCCGCGCGAGACGTGTTCGACCAGATTGACGAAGCGCTCGGCCGTTCCCTAACCGGTGTGATGTTCGAGGGGCCGGACGACGACCTGAAAGAGACGATCAACGCGCAGCCGGGGATCATGGCCGTCAGCCTGGCGTGCGTGAAGGCCATGGAAGACGAGCTCGGCGCCGACGAAATGCCGCAGCCCATAGTGATGGCGGGCCACAGTCTGGGCGAGTACACCGCTCTGGCAGTGGGAGGCGTGCTTTCCGTGGACCAGACGGCGCTGCTGGTACAGGAGCGCGGCAGGCTCATGCAGGAGGCGTGCGACCAGAATCCCGGCACAATGGCTGCCGTGATAGGACTCGACCGGATAGCTCTGCAGGAGGTCGCGAGAGAGACTGGCGTGTGGATCTCCAACGTCAACACCGGAGAGCAGATCGTCATCAGCGGAGAACGAATGGCGGTTGCCAGGGCGATGGACCTGTGCAGCGCGCGCGGCGCGAGCAAGGTTATAGGCCTCCGGGTCGGAGGCGCGTTCCACTCAGGGCTCATGGAGCCGGCGCGGGCCGGCCTGATGGAAGCCATCGGAGACCTGGAGTTCAGCGACTCTCGTGTGCCGATAGTTGCCAACTGCACCGGCAAGCCGATGACCAAGGCGGAAGACATCAAGCAGGAGCTGCTTACGCAGGTCTGCAGCACTGTCCAGTGGAAAGACACCATCGACTACATGGTCGGGTCGGGTGTGAACAGGTTCCTCGAGATAGGCCCGGGACGCGCGCTTAGCAGCATGGTCAAGCGCATAAACCGCAGAGCCAATATATCGAACGTTACAGACCTGGACTCGATCCTCAGCCTCCGTATCTAGGACCCCAGGCAGACGATGGCCCACAAAAGCATGTCCCGTACTCCGATACGGGGTGCACCCAGCTCCAGGCGCAGAACGCGTATCGCCGCGTTCCAGACCCTGTGCGAGATAGACTCGGTCAACCACAGCCTGGACCAGGTGCTGTCCCAGACGAAGAAGTCCCACAATTTCTCGAAGTCGGCCACCGAGTTTCTAACTGCCCTGACCACGGGTGTACTTGAAAACATCCAGCGAATAGATAAGATAATCACCGAGTTCGCCCCGACCTGGCCGATCTCTCAAATGGCCGTCACGGATCGAAACCTGCTGAGGATGGCCATTTACGAGATGGCCATGCTGGGCGAGACACCGCCCAAGGTGGCCATAAACGAGGCGGTAGAAGTCGCCAAAGTGTTCGGGTCTGAAAGCTCCCCCAGGTTTGTGAACGGAGTTCTGGGCTCGGTCTTGGAGACCACAATCGCAGAGAAGTAATCCCCCACCGGAGGTATGGCATTGGCAAGCCTGATGGAGAGAGTACAGGAAGTAGTCGCGGAGAAGTTGAGCGTAGATGAGACCGAGGTGGTGCCTGACGCATCGTTTACCGAGGACCTCAACGCCGACTCTCTCGACCTTGTCGAGCTCATCATGGCGTTCGAGGAGGAGTTCTCCACCGACGACGTCACGTTGGAGATTTCGGACGAGGACGCGGAGAATATTCAGACCGTCCAGCAGGCGGTGGACTACCTTCGCGAGAACGGTATCGAAGAGTAGTCTTCGTCTGAGTTTCAACGAGCGTCAGACTCGCTGCTGAAACAGGCTTCACAAGCCGGTTCGGCAATCCCCTCTCTTCCCTGTCATGAAGAGGGGCGACTAACTGATTCCCACACAGGCAGGTTACACGATGACCTGCCTGTTCAGCGTCCGTATAGCTTGCCCCGTACTTGATACGGGGGTTGGAGCGACCACTGAGCAGAGAAAACGTATTCATCACAGGCTTCTCCGGGACCGGCAAGACGACGACCGGGCATGAGGTCGCGCGACTGCTCGGCTGGAAGTTCGTCGATACCGACGACCTGATTGTCGCGTCTGAGAGGATGGCCATCGAGGACATCTTCTCGCGGCACGGCGAGGAGGAGTTTCGGCGAATCGAGCGGGAGACATTGAAGACAGTTGCCCGCTCGCGCCACCAGGTGGTCTCCACCGGCGGCGGCATAATCATGGACGAGCGGAACCGTGCCGTCATGGACCGCGCCGGCGTCGTCGTGCTTCTGGAAGCGCGTCCCGACACACTTGTCAGACGTCTGAGACAGCAGGAGGCCGACGAGGGCGATGATCTGGTCGCCCGACCCATGCTGGACGCCGACGACCTCGTCGAGCGCATCCATTCCTTGAAGGCCCAACGACAGTTCAACTATACTCGCGCCCACTGGACGGTGCATACAGACTTCCTCTCGCCCACGCAGGCCGCTGAGGAGGTCGTTCGGGGATTCAATATGGTCAACGCCTCCCTCAACATGGCCGAATCGGACTCTGCCAGGATGGACGATCCCGATCTGGCTGCCGAGGTCCGCACGTCGGCTGGCGACTACCCGCTGTGGGTCGGCTGGCAGCTCATAGACGAAGTCGGAGAGCGCATTCGCCGGATCATGGACCCCGGCGTCGCGTACATCATCACCGACGAGGGAGTCTATCAGCAGGCGAGGCGGGCGCAGAACTCACTGGAGATGTCCGGCATCGCCGTGCACCTGTTTGTCATGCCATCTGGAGAGCAGAGCAAGACGCTCGCGACCGCGCAGCACATCTACACATGGCTTGCGGGCCTCAAGGCGGAGCGCGGCCACCTGGTCCTGGCGGTCGGTGGTGGAGTAGTCG
Organism: Dehalococcoidia bacterium; assembly: GCA_047515825.1. Classification (GTDB taxonomy): domain Bacteria; phylum Chloroflexota; class Dehalococcoidia; order Lucifugimonadales; family UBA1123; genus VXRN01. The sequence continues at coordinate 2,046 of JAKZVY010000154.1, read as the reverse complement.
GCGACCTGGCCGGATTCGTTGCGGCGACGTATCTGCGCGGCCTTCCGTTCGCGCAGGTGCCGACGAGCCTGCTGGCGATGATGGACGCCTCAATCGGCGGCAAGACGGCCGTCGACTTGCCGCAGGGTAAGAACCTCGTCGGAGCGTTCTATCAGCCCAAATTCGTCTTGGCCGACGTGTCGGTACTCCAGACTCTTCCAGAGAGGGAGCTGCGTTCCGGTTGGGCCGAAGCCATCAAGCACGGCCTGATAATGGACGATGACCTCCTCTCCACGTTCGAGAGTCAGACCGACGAGATTCAGGCGCTCGAACCTGAAATCGCAACGGACGTGATCAGGCGCAGCATGGCGATCAAGGCCAACGTGGTGTCTCAGGACGAGCGCGAGACGCTCGGCATCCGTGTGCTGCTCAACTATGGGCACACGATTGGACACGGCATCGAGGCGGCGACCGGCTACGGGCAGTACCTGCACGGCGAAGCGGTCAGCATCGGCATGATGGGCGCGGCCAGGATCGGGAACGGTATGGGACTCATGTCCGACGCCGAGGTTGAGAGGCAGCAGTCAGTGCTCGCAGCCTATGGCCTGCCGCTGAGCGCGCCGAGTGTAGACCCGGGGAGCGTGTTGGAGGCGATGCGCTCCGATAAGAAGGTCGCGGGCGGCGCAATCAGGTGGGTGTTGCTGGACGGCATCGGCAACGCGATCACGAGGAACGACGTACCGGCAGAGATGGTGGATGACATACTGAGCGGCCTGATGAGCTGACCTGAACCCAGGAGGGCCGTTGCCAGGAGGGCCGTTGGAGGAATATCTCATCTGGCTGATAATCGCCCTCGTGGGCATCGGCGCAGGGGCGTACGGAGTTCTGGTAGGCGCCGGTGGCGGTTTCATATTGAGTCCGGTCCTTCTGCTGCTGGCGGTCTCGGACCCTAAAGACGTCCCCGGCACGGTCCTTGCCGCGATAGCGATCAACGGCGCTTTTGTAGCGTGGACCTATCGCAAGGTCGGAATCGTCGACTATCGAAGCGGGCTGCTCTTTGCCGCTGCCGCCGTTCCGGGCGCGGTGATCGGTGCGCTTGGTGTGAAGTTCGTCTCGTCAGACATGCTCAAGGTCGCGTTTGGCGTGCTGCTGCTGCTGCTGGCGGTCCAGTTGGCGATCCGCCCCTGGCTTCTCCGGCACTTTCGCGTGGAGAGACCGCGTCGCAGGTTCACGGCCACCGTGCGCAGCAGGCATATTCGTACCAGCGACGGCCAGGAGTACAGCTACGAGTTCAATGAGGCCCTCGCCACCTCGTTCAATGTCGCGCTGGGGTTCATTTCCAGCTTCTTCGGCATTGGCGGTGGCTTCCTGAGAACGCCCATCCTCGTGCTGGCGTTCGGTTTTCCGGTCAGGGTCGCTGCGGCGTCCTCGGTGTTTGCGTTGGCCATCTATGGCGGCGCCGGAGCAATAACGCACGCGGCCCTGGGACACATAGAGGTCTTCCCGCTGCTCCTGCTCTCTGGCGCTGGCCTTGTGATTGGCGGGCAGATCGGCGCCAGGTTCTCGGGGCGAGTGCGTGGCGTGTGGGTGCTCGGAATGCTGCTCGTCGTCGCGCTGGGGCTCGGAGTATCGCTGATCTGGGAGGGCTTGGCTGGCTGGAGCCCTTAAGCCAATACCTGCCGGGGGGTTATCTGTCCGTCGGCGTCGGCTGACAGCAGTGCATGGTATGAGTACCCTCTGCGTCTGACCTCGGCGCTGCCGCCCTCGTTCCGGTCGAGTATCGACAGCACCTTGACGACCCTGTATCCGGCGGCCTCGACTGCGTCTATTGCGTGAAACAGGCTGGACCCGGTGGTGCACGTGTCGTCGACCACCGCGACGGGCGCGCCTTCTCCAAGACCACTGGTCGGTCCTTCGATGGCGCGCTTCCCTCCGTGTCCCTTGGTCTCCTTGCGGACGATCAGGCCGGGTATGGGGTGTCCTTCGAGATGGCTCACGACCGATACTGCTGAGACGATGGGGTCGGCTCCCAGCGTTGGTCCGGCGATCGCCTGCGCCCCGGACTCC
>JAKZVY010000153.1:0-3128 GCA_047515825.1 Dehalococcoidia bacterium | reverse complement strand
GTCAAAAGAGAGCTGGGGTTGACTATCTCGGTGGGCGCCGGCGCGAGCAAGTCGGTGGCCAAGATCGCCTCCGAGCTCGATAAACCCGACGGCCTGATGGTCGTACCGCCTAGGACCGAGGCGGAGTTTCTTGCTCCCTTGCCTGTGGGAACGCTGCCCGGCGTGGGTCCGAAGACTCAGGAGCGCCTGAAGGCCGAGGGGGTGAATACGGTAGGCGACCTTGCGGCGCTGAGCGACGATTGGCTGCTGCGAACGCTGGGGCGCAACGGCGGCGACATGAAAAGGCTTGCGCTGGGCCAAGACGACCGGGAGGTCCAGACGCATCGCGATACAAAGTCGGTAAGCTCGGAGACGACGCTGGCACGGGACACTGGCGATCCCGACGCGCTTCATGAGCTGGTGAGAAGACTCAGCCAGGACGTGTCGAGATCACTGGAGCGTCGCGGACTCATGGGAAGGACGGTTAAGGTGAAGCTGCGCCTGTCGGACTTTACGACGTTCACACGTCAGAAGACTATGGGGGAGCCGGTTCAGGCGTCGGACCAGATAGCGGAGGCGGCTTCGCGCCTCGTGAGGGTGGAGACCGGCCCAGGTCGGCTGTTCAGGCTGGTGGGCGTCGGGGTATCAGGCTTCGACAAGCCGGACGACCCTTCACCGATCACCCAGCCGCGTTTGCCGGGGCTTTAGGCGAGCGGCTCAGCGAATACTCGGACGTCACCTTCGGGGTCTTCCGGTATGGCCTCACCGTATTCGACCATACTATCGACGGTCATTTGGATGACCTGTTTGACGTTCTCGATGGCTTCGGACTCTGTCCGTCCCCAAGTTGCGCCACCTTTATTCTTCAAAGTGGGAGAGTAAGCTATCCATGCGTCGTCATCAGCCTCGACAACCACTCGAAACAGGTACGTCTTCATCCCGTGCCTCCAGGCAACGATAAATCCCCGGCAACTTCGTCTCCGTATTGTAGCTTATGCCAATACGTATCGGTGACTCGGACTGAGGCCCTAGACCTGCAGTTCGTCGAAGACTGCTCGGTACGAGGCCGCGCGCGAGGGTGAGATGCTCCCGTCCTCTTCGGCTGAGCGGACGGCACATTCAGGCTCTTCGATGTGGGAGCAGTTGCTGAATCGGCACTCGGAGGCCAGCTCATCGATCTCCGGGTAGTACAGAGGCAGCTCTCCAAGTGTCAGCCCGGCCAAGCCGAACTCCCTGATGCCCGGTGTATCCCCAACGTACCCCCCGGCGTCGAGCCTGTACAGCACGGACTGAGTGGTGGTGTGCCTCCCCTGCCCGTGCGCGTCGCTGACATCGCCGATCCGGATGTCGAGGTCGGGCTGCACAGCCGACATGAGAGAGCTTTTGCCCGTGCCCGACAGCCCGACTACCACGCTGAGCTTGTGAGACAGCGCGTCCCTCAGCTCTTCAATACCGAGTCCTGCTATCACGGAGGTCAGGATCAGCCTGTATCCCATGTCGACGTAGATGCGCATCTCGGCCTGATATGCGCTCAGATCCTCGATGAGGTCCGCCTTGTTTATGCAGATGATCGGCTCGATCTCCGACAGTCCTGCTGCGATGAGGTAGCGGTCAATTAGCTCGGGCCAGAGGTCCGGCTCGCGCCATGAGGAGACGATCAGGATCTGGTCAACGTTGGTCGCGACCACCTGCTGACGCGGCGCGAGGAAGGGGTCTGGACGAGCGAGAACCGTTCGCCTCGGCAGAACACTCTCTATCGCCCAGGAGCCGGAGCCGTCATCCGAAACCGTCACCCTATCTCCGACGGCCACAGGGTTGATGTAGCCGGTGTCGATCTCGGTCAGCAGCCCTCGAATCGTAGCCGAATGCTCAACACCGTCCCTCTCTATACGGGCAGACATGCCGGCGACAGCCGTGACGAGCGCGGTGTTCCCTGTGTCCACTGCGGCCCCGGAGTCTTCAGGAGGATCTGTCAGGCCCGTCAGAGGCGAGGCGGTGACGGCCTGCTCGATCTGCTTGCGGCGGTCTAGTTCGTCCCTGGGCATCACGCGCTCCAGAGACTCCGGGGCCAGTTCATCCCAGTCCTGATCGACCTTAGCCGTCCAGTCCTTCTGACGGGCACGACTGCGTTTCACGCTTCCGCTGCGCCGCAGGGCCTTCTTGGTCCTGCGAATCTGACGCCTGTTCCTAGGGCCTGCCATGCGTTACTGTTGCTTCTGCTGCATCCTTATCTCTGCGGCTGCTCTGTCCTCTGGATGGACTACCAACACGAACGCGTCTAACGTAACATATCCGCCGCAGGACTTCTCATCCTGCGATCTGGGCGTGACTTACCGATACCTCGGCAGATAGACTACCAACACGAACGCGTCTAACGTAACATATCCGGTACATGCGATGAGACTCAGATTCGTTCACGCCGCCGATCTGCACCTCGACAGCCCTTTTACCGGGTTGAAGTCCGCTGCCCCGGACAATGTGGCGCGCCTGCTGTATGAAGCGACGTTTGACGCCTACACGAACATCATCGACCTTTGCATTTCCGAGCGAGTGGACGCACTGCTGGTCGCCGGAGACATCTACGACAGCGCGGACCGCAGCTTCCGCGCTCAGCACAGGTTCATCGCCGGTCTGCAGCAGCTTGACAATGCCGGCATACGCTCCTTCGTCTGCCACGGCAACCACGATCCACTCGACGGCTGGGAGGCGCGTCTGGACTATCCTCCAAGCTGCCACAGGTTCGGCTCCGAGTTCGAAGCTGTGCCTGTTTTTGCCGACGAGCCCGACCGCGCTGTCGTCCACGGCATCAGCTACCCGACGCGAGACGTTTACGACAACCTCGTCCGTCGTCTCGGTCCTGTCAGACCCGGCCCTTACAGGATCGGCCTTCTCCATGCGAACGTCGGCAACAACCCCGACCACGGCGCATACGCGCCATGCACCCTCGACGATCTCGCCCAGTCCGGCATCGACTACTGGGCGCTCGGCCACGTCCATACCCGGCAGGTGTTGAGAGACCTTGAGCCGGCCGCCGTCTATCCCGGCAACTCACAGGGACGCCATGCCAACGAGACTGGGCCCCGTGGCGCTTACCTGGTCGAGGTGGGCGACGACCGGCGCGCGCATCTGGACTTCCGCCCCCTCGACAC
>JAKZVY010000152.1:0-2702 GCA_047515825.1 Dehalococcoidia bacterium | reverse complement strand
CTGGTGCAGTCGTTCATCTACGAAGGAGTGGCATACGACCTCATATCCGCTCTGGTGGGCGCGCTGCTTGGGATACTGGTCGGGATGGCGATGGTCAGCATCATGGCCAGCGTGTTTGGCGACAGCGACGATTTCGAGCTGATGATGAACTACCGCTGGCAGAGCTTCGTCATATCTTACTGCCTGGGTGTGGTGCTGACGTTCATCACCGTCTTCTTCTCCTCGTATCGCGCCAGCCGGCTGAACATCGTCGCGGCGATTCGCGATCTCCCCGACACTCTGACCTCAACGACACAGGAGTCGAAGTTGAGGATAGTGCTTCGGGCGATAGCCGCGCCATTCGTGGACTTTGGCAGCGCCTTCCGGGCGCTGGCGGGGCTCCGCATCAGGTCGTTCCTGCTCAACCTGCTGCTGGGAGTCGTCAGGATCATCCCCCCGATATGGGCCTTGCTGATACTGTGGTCTCTGGTGCGTATCTCCACCGGAGCGCTGTCGAAAGGCTGGCTGACGTTCGTCCTTGGCGCGGCGCTCGCGGTCGTGGGACTCATAGTGGACCACCAGGCCCCGTTCTCCATCGGCGTAACGGTCGCGATAATCGGGCTTGGGCTGATGCTGCGGTGGCTGTTCGACAGACCGGCCTGGGACGCGCGCAGGCAGAACCTTCTCACCGCGGGGGCCGTGCTGCTTGTCGCCGTGTTCTGGATCGGAATCGGCATCGCCCAGAACCAGGTGCTTACCATAGTCCTGGCTGTCGTGGTCGTCGGATTCGAGTCTATCAGGCAGGTCTCTATGTCCAGGGCAACAGTCGTGACGGACCTGGAGTCTCGCAACGCATTCACGTTCATCGGCCTGACGCTGCTGCTGTTCTGGGGAACTCCGTTCGACTCGCTGGAGTGGATCGTACCCGAGCTGGATTCGAACATAGAGATGTTCTTCGTGTCCGGCATCTGCCTGGTGATGGCGCCCGTATGGGTGACAGTGTACAACGCCGACCTGATAGCCGACGTGATAACCGCTATATTCGGTCGCTACTCGCGTCTGAGACCGGCGCTCAAGACCGCCGTCGCCTACCCGCTCAACTCCCGACTGCGGACCGGGTTGACGCTCGCGATGCTGGCGTTGGTCATATTCACCCTGATCGTCATGTCCATGCTCAACACGTCGTTTGGGACGGCGCTGGACGACATTGACTCCGTTACGGGCGGCTGGGACATCGTTGGTGTGGTCAGCTACAACAACCCCATAGAAGATATCGAAGCCGAGCTTCCGACGGCGCTCGGCGCGGACATAGCCCAGATCGCTGCGCTGGGGGGCTACACTTCAATGCCGGTCGAGGTTCGGCAGGTCGGCGCCGAAGAGCAGGAATGGGGTTCATATCAGGCGCGGGGTGCCAACCTTTCTTACCTCGACAACACCGGACACGACTTCAAGCTCATCGCCGAAGGCCACGGTACCACCAAAGAGGAAGTCTGGAGAGCTGTCAAGGACAACTCGAACCTTGCGGTAATAGACGTATTCGCGCTGCCGTCGCGGCAGGGAGGCGGTTTCAACATCGGCGGCCCGACATTCCGAGTCGAAGGTCTCTACTTCGAAGACGAGGAGATGGAGCCGATTGAAGTAGAGATTCGGGAGCCTCGAAGCGGCGCAGTCGCCAAGGTGACCATCATCGCGGTAATGGACGCGTTGTCTGACCAGCAGGGCGTGTTGATGTTCCCAAAGACGGTGCTGGACGGAATCTCCCCTCAGCCGCTGCCGATCACGACCTACCGTATAAAGCTGTCGGAGGGCGCGGACGTAGAGGCCGTGTCCGACCGTTTGGACTCGGCATTCGTGGAGAACGGACTCAGTACCAGGCTACTTGCCGAGGATATAGAAGAGGACCGAGAAGTAAGCAACGGCATAAACCGCCTGCTGCAGGGATTCATGGCCTCCGGTCTGCTGGTGGGAATCGCGGCCCTGGGCGTCATAAGTCTGCGATCGGTGGTGGAGCGGCGACAGCAGATCGGCGTCCTGCGAGCCATCGGCTACCGCCAGAGCATGGTGCTCACCAGCTTCCTGATGGAGTCCAGCTTCATTGCGCTGCTCGGAATCCTGCTCGGCGTCGGGCTCGGCTCGCTCCTCTCCTACAACCTGGTCGAAGCCATCGGGGAAGACATTCCGGGACTGGCCTTCACCGTGCCCTGGATGCAGATTGGGATAATCGTAGCAATAGCATACGCCTTCTCGCTGCTGACGACCTTCCTCCCCGCCCGCCAGGCGTCGCGCATCTACCCCGCCGAAGCGCTAAGATACGAGTAGGCGACATACTTCTTCAGACGGAGGTGTTCAAACATGGCAGTGACAAGTACACATGTCCGCACCGTTATTGGAGAGGATGGCTCAGTTGTATTGCCTGACAACCTGCTCGAACACACCGGACTCAAACCGGGCGACGAGGTCATAATCGCAATCGAGGACGGTCATCTGATAATACAGACCGACAAACAGCTAAGCGATCAAATCAAATTCATGTTCTCCCACATCCCATCCGGCGTAAGTCTTGCCGACGAACTCATTGAGGATCGTCACGCCGAGTTTCAACGAGAATCGTCAGGCTATGGCAGCGGATGAACCTCTTAGAGGGTGTTTCCAAAGTCTTAGACTTGTATTAGACTTGATGTATGAAACGCAAACTGTACCCCAGCGACCTTACCGACGAACAG
>JAKZVY010000151.1:0-3640 GCA_047515825.1 Dehalococcoidia bacterium | reverse complement strand
GCCTGGATCTGCTCCACGGTCCCCGGCGCCGTGCTCATGTATTCCCCCGTAACCCCGACGTCAGTGTAGACCTTAATGCCTAGTGCGACGCGGAGACCTTTTCCGCCGGGCTGGTAGAACGGCCCCATTGCGAAGCTCAGGTCTTTCCCGACATCGTTGAAAGGGAACTGATACCGCGTCAAGCTGATCTTCTGGATAATCGGAATGTTTCCCATGTCGTACTCCTACCTGGATGACCTAACCAAACTCCGCATCCGAGCCCCCAGCACAGCCGCTCCGTCTCCCGCTCCAAGGCCATTACATCAGCCCGCATCTCCGCCAGCGGGACGAGAGTGACTGCATCAACTACATCACCACTAGCCCCGAAACTGCCACCCACGATCCACAGCCTTGTCCCGGAGACGTTCAGATCTCCTCTTGATCTGATTTGTACCGAATGCGGTGAAGTCAATCAGGACGTGTTCGGGAAATGGTTCAGGGTCTGGTTGAACGGTCAGTCCTTCGACAGAACACTCAGCGACAGTAACGGCCAGAACGCCGGCAGGCGGATTCGACGGGTCTCTAGTATAGTGAAACCAAACCCACTTTGGGCTGATCAGGTCTCCATCATAAACTGAGAGACGTTTGCAATCTCTCGGTCTTGGACGGAAAGCCTGGGATGAGACCTTGCCGCCCTGCACATAGTTGGAGTTGACTACTCGGTAGAGAAGGGTGTCGTCGTTCACTGAGGCGATCCCTCTAGGCGACGAATTTCAGCGGCGACGAATTTCAGCGGCGACCCACTCCCACTTGGTGCCATCAGACAAACTCAACGTATGGCTGTATTCTTCGTCTGTCTCCTTGTCGAATCTGAGCCAGTCTCCGAGCTGCTCCTCCAGATCAATTTCGAGGATTACCGACTGCGATCCGGACGACCATTCCATTTCTATGCCACCTGCAGGGGTGGGGAAGGTGTGAGGCAATGCAGCGTCGTTGGGGTAGTGGCGGTTGAAGCTGGCGGACAGCCAGTCCAGTCCATCATGGTTGGGCGCCAACCCATCCCCTTCCAGCCATCCGTTCTTCATCTTTCGGAACTCGTCCAGACGTGAAGGAACGTCCAGTGGGCCAAGCAGGATGACCCTTTCCACGGATTCCAAATTGGACAAGTGGCGGTGTTCGTCATACCGCCCGGTGCCTTGCACTATTACTTTTTCTCCATGACCGTAACGATTGAAAGCCACCATGACTGTTTCAAGATCCTCGCGCGGTATCGGACCGCTAACCTTGGGCCCCTGCAATGGTTGTAGCTCAAAGGTCATCCGGGCCTGATCTGCCTCGCAGATAGCTCCGCGCAAAGTTACGTCTCCTGAGACTTCTGCCATCATTGACCATTGATGCAACCGGCGACACGACTGTTTGGTGAGTACGACTGGACGATCTCGGGTCGGCGCGAGCAGTTCAATAAATTCGTCGTCGCGCAGGCTGCGACCAATTCGGTTGAAGTGGGCGAGGCAGCGATTCGGAAAGCGGACATTCGGTGCTTGCGAGTCACCGTGTTCGGCGGCTCCAATAACGTCGACAATGTCCTCACGCGCCAGTTCATAGTAGTGCTGGTACTCGCGCGCTGCTGCACCAGATAATCGTTCATCTGGAATCAGACTGATGACAGGCACCGCACTCCCACAATCTATGTCGGTTAGTCTCAGGTCGATACCGTTGAATCCACGTGGAGACCGCTGACGCCACGGATTTGCCTCAAGAAACCGCCACCGGGCAACTTCGAGCACCAATTCACGTAGGGCGTCCAACTCTCCGAGGACATCTAGCGAAACGGAACCGTGTTTAAAGCGCGCTCCATGCAGCCGTGGTCGCAAGAACTCTCCACTACGCAACCTCAAAGACTCTCTACTATCCATAGTGCTATCTCCGTTCTGAGCGATATGCCGAACAGCGAGTTACGCTTAGGATTTGACAATCTCCTCCAGCACCCCTCCGTCTCCGACTTCTAGACCATTGTATCAGCCCGTACCCTAGCCAGGGATCAAAGCGGCTGTGGCTTTAACATGAAGTGATCGTGGATGGGGGTAAGTTCCTGACGCCGGACAGCTAAGGGATCGACGGACTGCCAAGTGCGGCTTTGAGGTCCCGGTCAAAGATCATGATCTCGCTCACGCCGCGCCGCTGGCAGCTTGCGAGGTGGCAAAGGTCTCGTTCGTCCAGATCCGGATGCTGGGCATGAAATCGACAAAAGGCATACGTCGGGCAGACGGCGTATGCGTGATTCTTCAATTGCGCGCGTCTGCTCACTCCAGTCGGGTTCCGTCCCCGGACCTTCCCTCTCATCGCACCTACGGAAGAACGCCTCGAGTTCCTCCTGCGACTCGAAAACCTGGGCTCGCCGCCGCGATTCCAGCCGATCACGGGCCGCCTCTATCTCCTGTTCGGCGCCGGGAGCGGAGCGCAGTTCGCCCTGCTCGAATCGATCGAGTATATCGCGCTCTTCCCGGCTCAACTTGTCGTTTATTATGGCTGCCTCCTCCGATAGTCTCTCGTCACCTTCCGGCTGGGAGTTTTCGTCTTCAGAAAGCGAGTACCGACGGGCCGCATCACGAATGGCACAACAGGAGTCATGCCGAGCTGTCTTCATCACATGCGAAACCGCCATGCAGCTAGATTCCTCGCGCCTTGATCGCCACTGTGTGGTCCCATGGCGTGATCCACTCGTCCTTGATGTCCATGCCGAAGCCGGGCGCGTCTGTCGGCGTAACGTAGCCATCTTTGGGTACCGCCAGTCCGGGGATCGTCCAGACCTCCTCCAGCGGTACACCGGGGTCGCTGCCCATCCAGAACTCCGCCATCGGAGACTCCGGCATCGTTATCGCGAAGTGCTGACCCCAGGCCGAAGCGACTGCGGCGTGCGGTATCGTGATGATTCCCGCCGCCTCGCCGATGGTGTATATCTTCAGCGCCTCCGACAGACCTCCGCACCACTTCATGTCAGGCTGTAGAACGTCCACCGCGCGGTGTTCCACGAGCTGGCGGAACGTCCAGCGTCCGTGATGGTCCTCTCCTGTGGCCAGCGGGATCCAGTTGATCGCCTTCCTCAGCTCGATGTGCCCCTCGAGATCCGTCGGAACCAGCGGCTCTTCGAGCCAGCGCAGTCCGTACGGACGCAGCCTCTCCGCCAGCCTGATCGTAAACTCGACGTTGAAGCTCATGACAGGGTTGTACATCAGCTCCGCGTCCGGCCCGACCTCTTCTCTGGCTTTGGCGATGTGCTCCTCGACGATGTTGATGCCGTCGATACCTTCGTCGTAGTGCGCCGGATTGGATACTTTGAAGTGTTTGAATCCAAGCTCCTTGGACCAGTCTAGGTCGTCCGACGTGCAGTAGATGAGGGCCTTATCTCGGCAGGGACCGCCAATTAGCGAGTACACCGGCTGGCCCAGCAATTTGCCCTTCAGGTCCCACAGCGCGAGGTCTATCCCGGACTGCGCGACGGTCGCCAACCCGCCCGCGCCGAACCTCTGCGTCGAACGCCACATCAGGTCGTTCAAGTACTCCAACGCCATGCAGTCGCGCCCTTCGAGCAGAGGCCCGAAGTGGTAGTCGATCAGCGCCGCCGTCGGCTCGCCAAAGCTGCACTGCCCCAGTCCCCATG
>JAKZVY010000150.1:0-6368 GCA_047515825.1 Dehalococcoidia bacterium | reverse complement strand
TAGCGCCTGGCACCCTGAGCCGCGCGCGAGCCGATCACAATGTCCACGCCGGCCTCCATTCTCCGCAAGAACTCTTCAATCCACTCGATCGGCATGGCGAGGTCTGCGTCGCACATGAAGCGGTACTGGCCCTTCGCCTCCAGCATACCTGCCCTGACGGCCCAACCCTTGCCGAAGTGCTCTCTGGCCAACAGCCGCACGTTTTCGCGGTCCCCGGCCCACCGCTTGACCAGGTTGGACGTGTCGTCGACGCTGCCGTCGTCCACGACCAGAACCTCCCACGAGAATGTCTGCCGTTCGAGATAGGCCGCGATCTTGTCCAGGGTGGGAACGATGCGGTCTGACTCATTAAAGGCGGGAATCACAACCGACAACAGGGGCGAGTGCAGAGGGCTTCCGGGTGTTCCCAATGTGTCTACTGAGGCGCATCGAGGTCGAAGGCGGTATGGAGCGCGCGGGACGCCGGGCCAACCTGCTCCTCTGCGACGATGCACGTGATCCGTATCTCGGAGGTGGTTATCATCTCGATGTTAATGCCCGCGTCGGCGAGCGTACGGAACATGGTGCTCGCGTAGCCAGGTGCGTCCTGCATTCCGGTGCCCACCACGCTGACCTTCGCCAGGCCAAGCGACGTCACGAGTCCCGCGCTTCCGAGGTCTTCGGCGACTCTGCGGACGACGCTTTCGGCCCTGCCGAGGTCGTCACGCTTTACGGTGAACGTCAAATCGGTGGTCCCGCCGATGCTCGCGTTCTGGACGATCACGTCCACGCTTATTCCCACCTCGGCGAGAGGCTCGAACAGGCTGGCCGCGATACCCGGTCTGTCCCGGACGCCCTGCACCGTGATCTTGGCCACGTTCGTATCCGTCGCGATGCCGGACACGCGGTTACGCTTTTCGCCTACGTTTCTGTTCATATCTGCATCACCGTGAATCAGTGTACCAGGCAGGTCCTCGAAGCTCGACCCGACCAGTATGGGTGTGTTGTACACCATGCCCAGCTCGATCGACCTGGGGTTCATCTTCGCGCCGTAGCTGGCGAGCTCCAGCATCGCCTCGAAGCCAATCTCGTCCAGCTTGCTCGCCCGGGGCACCAGCCGGGGATCGGCGGTGTAGATGCCGTCCACGTCGGTATAGACCTCGCACCGGCTGGCCCCGAGTCCGGCGGCCAGAGCGATGGCGGTCAGGTCCGAAGCGCCTCTGCCAAGCGTGGTCGTGTCCATGCCCAGGGTGATGCCCTGAAATCCGGCAACGATGACGATCTTGTCGTCGTCCAGCTCGCTCATGATTCGGTCAGGGTCGAGCCCGGCTATCTGCGCCATTCCGAACTGAGCGTCGGTGCGGATGCCCGCCTGGGCGCCGCTCAGGCTGATGGCGGGATGTCCCGACGATACCAGGGACATCGCGACCAGCGCGCATGACCTCAACTCTCCGGTGGAAAGCAGGACGTCCAGCTCGCGGCGGTCTGGGTCCTCGGCCACCAGGCCAGCCAACTCGATCAGCTCGTCAGTCGCGTCGCCCATGGCGCTGACCACGGCCACAACGCGGTTGCCAGCGTCCTTTGCCCTTGCGATACGCTGGGCGACATTCCTGATCTTGTCGGCATCAGCCAGAGAGCTGCCACCGTACTTCTGGACAATCAGAGTCATACTTCCCACCGGCTTTCGGGGATCGACCACCAATGGTTTTAGCGCGGCGGCTCATGCCTTGTCAAACGGCCTTGCGCCTCGCCCGCGCCCCAATGGGATGGGAGGTATCGCAAGATTCTCGGCTAGACGATCTCGTCGATATCGACGGTGAAGCCTTCGAGTGTCGTCGAGCTGAGGGACTGCCCTTCGCCGTAGACTCTCATATGCCTGAAGTCGCCATCGCGGAGCAGCATCACCCAGACGATCCTGGCGTCCGGGTCCACTATCCACAGCTCTTTCACGCCATGCGCGGCATACAACTCGCGTTTGATCGTCCAGTCCCGATTTGCGGTGGAGGGGGATAGAATCTCCACGACAAGGTCCGGCGCGCCCTGGATGTTCTGCTCAGTGATGATATGCGCGCGCTCATTGGAGACGAACAGCAGGTCAGGCTGCACCACGGCAGTCTCCGACAGAACAACGTCGGTGGGAGCGTGAAAGACCTCTCCCAGGTCACCCTCCTCTACAAATCGTTCCATCCTCGACACCAGCTTAACGTTGGCTCGCTGGTGAACGATTCGCGGCGCTTCCGACATGACCAACTCTCCGTCCAGCAGCTCGTAGCGCTCGTCTTCCGGCGTGTTCCTGTAGTCTTCGTATGTGAGCTTGACCGGACTCTCAGCGGTGACCATTCCTGCCCTCCCGTCTCGCTTCTAGCCGCGCTCTCATCAATATCTGCCCATCCACATTATGCACAAACGACCAGGTTCCCGGAAGGTAACGATACTCTCATTCCACCACTCGCGCACCCAGCGCCGTGGGGCGGGTTATGCGTACCTCCCCGTCGATGCCGGACTTGGCGGCGGCGTCTGCCATCTCGTAGCCGATGGTGAACTCCTTCTCGGTCGCCAGCGCGAGAACGGTCGATCCGGCGCCCGACAGGAACGCTCCCAAAGCTCCGGCGCCAAGAGCGGCCCGAATGATGTTCTTCATTGGGAAGAAGATAGTCTGGCGGGCGGGCTGGTGAAGACGATCTTCGGTGGCGACGTCCAGGTGCTCCAGGTCGCCACAGGCCATCGCCCTGACCAGAAGCGCGGCCCTGCCGATGTTGAACACGGCGTCAGACCTCGGCACCTCACTCCCCAGCAGTCCGCGCGCCTCCTCAGTCGGCATCGGTAGGTTCGGGATGTACAGTACCGCGGACAGGTCTTCCGGGACGGGAACCGGCGCGCTGATTACTCTGTCACCCTCGTAAACGGCTATCTGCATCCCCCCGAACAGGGCGGGCGCGACGTTATCCGGGTGTCCCTCTACCTCAGCGGCGATCTGGAGAAGGTCTGCCTGAGAGAAGGGACGATCGCAGAGCTCGTTGCCCGCCGTCAGCCCTCCGACCAGAGCCGCCGAGCTGGAGCCGAGGCCGCGAGCGGTGGGAATGTCGTTGCGGCATGTGAGCGACATCGTCGGCATCGGGTGGCCAACCTCTTGAAAGACGCGGGCGATACTCTGCCATACCATGTTGGACCGGTCTCGTGGAAGCTCGGCCTCTCCCTGACCTGAGATGTGAAAGCCCTCGACGCCAACCTCAACGGTGATCACGTTCCATATATCCAGCGCAATACCCAGGCAGTCGAACCCCGGACCCATGTTGGCCGAAGTCGCGGGCGCTCTTACCGTAACTTTACGGTCGGTCATGTTGGTGAATCATCACTCTTCGAGCCGCGCGAGGTACTGTGCCGCAACGTCGAGGTCGACCATGCCGCTGTACGCCCTTGTCAGCCTGTCAGTCACAGGCCCCGGAACCGCGCCGTCAGCGACGGCTGACCCGTTGAACGAAGACACCGGGCAGATGCAGAAGCTCGTCGAGGTGACGAACGCCTCATCGGCGGTGTAGGCGTCGAAGAGGTCGATGTCCGTCTCGTGGACTTCGATTCCCAGCTCCTGCGCCAGCTCGATCGTCACGCGGCGGCTGATGCCGGCGAGGACGAACTGCTCCTTCGGGGTCATGACGGCGCCGTCCTTGACGATGAAGATATTGGACCCAGGCCCCTCTGCGAGGTTGCCGTTGGTGTCGAGCAAAATCGGCCAGGCGTCGGGGTTCTGCGACGTGACTTCCAACTCTGCCTGGACCAGATTGACGTAGTTGTGCACCTTGGCCCTCGGACTCTGCGACTCGGGCGGCGTCCGTCGCACCGACGGAACGACCACCGGCAGTCCATCGCGATAGTAGCGCGCCCTGGCCTTGAAGGGCAGCGGAACGCACTCGATGATGACCGACGGCCTGTCCTCCCCATCCACTCTCACGCCGCGGGTCACACGCTGAGTCACCCAGTAATCGTCATCGTCATCCAGAAGCGGCATGTTTGTCTGCAGCACTTCCATGGTCAGGCGCGCGAAGTCGTCCTTTGTCAGGCCGGGGTCTATGCGCATGTACTTCAGCGAGTTGAAGAAGCGGTCGAGATGTTCGTCCAGCCGGAAGATGCGCCCGCCAAACGTGCGGGTTGTATCGAAGACCGCGTCGCCTTGCAGGAAGCCTCTGTCTCTGATCGAGACCACCGCCTCACTCTCCGGAACAAGGTGGCCGTTTACGTATGCGACTCTCTCACTGGTCATTTCTTCCTCCTGATGCGGTGTTACCGCGACCCCCTGAACCTGTAGCCCACGTTCCAGATCGTCTCAATGAAGTTGTGTTCGGCGTCCTCCATCTTGCTTCTGAGACGCCTGATATGCACGTCAACGGTTCGCGTGCCGCCGAAGTATTCGTAGCCCCATATCTGGTTCAGCAGGGCATCCCGCGAGAAGACCCGACCGGGGTTTTCAGCCAGAAGCTTCAGCAGCTCGTACTCCTTGAACCTCAGCCCGACCCGTTGTCCCCGAATCGTTACCTCGTAGCTGGACGTGTCAATCTGAAGGTCGCCCACCCGTATGATGCTGCTGTCGTGCTCGCTCGCTCGCTTCCCGGCCCCCAGAGCGAGCTGGGCCCGGATGACCAGCTCGTCAGGGTCCGGCGGACTCACGATGAAGTCGGTAAGCTGAAGCGTCGTATTGAGATTCGGGACGCGGCTGCGAGGCACCAGCGCGATGGTCGGCAGGTCGGACTCGACGCAGGCACGCAAGCAACGCTCAAGCTCGGCGGCGGTCATGTAGCCAGTATCCAGTAAAGCAAGCTGATGAGACCCCTCTTGAGAATGTGAATCCAGAAGTCCAATGTCTTCGTCTGAAGTCAGCAGAACGGAGTGGATAGACTGCCGCCGCAGAAGCGCGACGAGCTCGTGTTCTTCATTTCTCAGGCCCGCAACGGGCATGGGGTCCAGGGTCATACGAGGTCTCTAGCTCAGAGTTCTTAGCCGATCTCGCCGCACGGAAGACATGATTGGCGGTCTTGAATCTCCAACACACGCATGAGAGATTCTACAAGAGGGAAGTATAGCAGAGTCGGACGCTCTGGTATGAAAAACACGTTGACCGGCGCCACCATCCCGCGCTAGAATTCATACCCGCGCGGCCCCGTGGTGTAGTGGCTTAACATACTGCCCTGTCAAGGCAGAGATCGCCGGTTCGAATCCGGTCGGGGTCGCCATCGGACCTCCTATCCCCGCTTGGCGTGCTGTTTGCTCTGTCCACTATCCGCCGTGGCGGGTGCCTGCCGCTCGATCTATACTACAATGGCAGCCTCGACTCTCAGGAGGTGACGAAATGGCGATAAGTCCATTGGGGATTGTGTTCGACGCCCGCAACGTACCCGCGCTTGCTGAGTTCTGGCACCAGGCAACCGGCTTCGAGATCGTAGATTCGGGAGAGCGGGCTACTCACCTCGCGCCAAAGGGAACGAACCTTAGATACATTCTGATCCAAAAGGTTCCCGAGGAGAAGACCACCAAGAACTCCTGTCACGTCGACTTTGAGACCGACGACCGAGAGGCCGATGTCGAGCGTTTGGTGTCAGCGGGTGCGATTAAGGTCGCGGACCACTCTGGAGGAAGATTCAACTGGACTGTGTTGCAGGACCCCGAGGGCAACGAGTTCTGCATCGGGTCAGAGATCGGCGAGTGACTCACGCCGCGGCATCTTCACCCCCTGAGTCGGATGAGTGTACAATTCGCGCATCTCTGGCGGCCACGGCTGGACGCGCAGGGACTATTGCGATTCTCTCGCCGCCCTAGGGGACTGACACATGGTAACGACTACACGACCCATGACCGCGGAAGAGCTTCTGAACATGCCGGATGACGGATTCCGGTACGAGCTTGTGAGAGGGGAGCTGCGGAAGATGTCGCCTGCGGGGCACGTTCACGGAGAGTATGCAGCGTCTATACTCATCTCGCTAGGAACGCACGTGAAGGCGAACGGTCTGGGCAAAGTGTACGCGGCTGAGACGGGTTTCAAGCTGGAGTCCAACCCAGACCACGTTCGCGCCCCTGACGCCGCCTTCGTCCGACGTGAGCGGGCTGAAGCGGTGGGGGACGCGCCGGGCTACTTTCCTGGCGCGCCGGACCTCGTGATCGAGGTTGTATCGCCAAGCGACCGCTACGCAGAGGTAGATGAGAAGGTCACCGACTGGCTCAACGCCGGGGCGCAGGCTGTCGTCGTCGTAAACCCGCGTGGCAGAGTCGTGAGGGTCCACCGCTCGCTCACCGTCGTCGTCGTCCTGACGGAATCGGACACGCTGGACGTGAGCGACATAGTACAGGGGTGGCAGATGCCCGTCCGGGAAATCTTCGAGTAGAGCGCCCCTTCGCACTGT
>JAKZVY010000149.1:0-3215 GCA_047515825.1 Dehalococcoidia bacterium | reverse complement strand
GTTGTAGGCGTAGGCGGTGCGGTGGCGGTGGCCGGTGGAGCCGTCGGAGCGGGGGCACTGGTCGCCGTGGCCGGTGGCGGCGTCGGAGCGGACGCGCTGGTCGCAGTGGCAGGTGGTACAGTCGGAGCGGGCGCGCTGGTGGCCGTAGCCAGTGGCGCCGCCGTGGCGGGCGCGCTAGTAGCGGTGGCCGGTGGCGTCGTTGGCGCGGGCGCAGTGGTGGCCGTGGCAGGCGGTATCGTCGGAGCAGGCGCACTTGTCGCTGTGGCCGGTGGCCCTGTCGGAGCAGGCGCACTCGTGGCAATGGCAGGTGGCACTGTCGGAGCGGGTGCGCTGGTGGCCGTGGCCGGTGGTGTCGTCGGAGCGGGTGCGCTGGTAGCGGTGGCAGGTGGTGTCGTCGGAGCGGGCGCGCTGGTCGCAGCGGCAGGTGCTGTCGTCGGGACAACCTGGACTACCGCCGGCGGCGATGTAGGGTCTGGGGGCGGAGCCTCGGAGTCCGACGTCCCGCAGGCGGACAACACCACAACCCCGACGGTGAGCGCGACTGCTGAAATTCGTCTGAACATAATGCCTCACTCGATTTGTAGTTCACAGTTTACAGATATAAGATGCATTTTGTCAGTTGTTGGATTCCCGTACAATCTCAGTAAGTTCCAGAATCCGACGGAGGAGAGTCATGCGACTTGAAGGCAAGGTAGCGCTTATCAGTGGTGGAGCGAGGGGAATGGGAGCGACGGAGGCTAGGCTCTTCGCCTCCGAAGGCGCCAGGGTCATCTTGGGAGACATCCTGGAGGAGCATGGTCAACAGGTCCAGGCCGAGGTCGCCGAGTCCGGCGGCGAAGCCGTTTTCGTCAGGCTGGACGTGACCGTCGAATCAGACTGGCGGAGGGCCGTGGACACGGCGGTCCAACGGTTCGGCAAGCTGGACATCCTGGTCAACAATGCCGGGATATTCGATAGGTCCACCGTGCAAAGTCAGACCATCGAAAGCTGGGACCGTGTCATGGGCATCAACGCCAAAGGCGTATTCCTGGGCACCAAGGCTGCCATTCCCGCAATGCGGGATGCGGGCGGCGGTTCGATCGTCAACATATCGTCCGTCGCCGGACTCACCGGCAGCATTCAAGCCACTTCGTACAACACCTCGAAGGGTGCGGTGCGGATTCTCACAAAGTCCACCGCGATACAGTGTGCCGCCGACGGCATCCGCTGCAATTCGGTCCACCCCGGCCCAATCGAAACGACGATGCTCGATGAGGTCTTCCTAAATTCTGAGGTGCGCGCCCAGAGGGAGACGGGCATACCGATGGGCCGATTCGGCACAATGGAAGACGTAGCCAAGGGAGTGCTGTTCCTGGCGTCCGACGAGGCATCCTACATGACGGGCAGCGAGCTCGTCATCGACGGAGGGCTCACCGCAATATAGGGCAATTCTGCAAACCGCTGCGCTTGACATGGTTCGGGGAGCTAAGGACAATCCCCGCAGCATTCATCGCATCTTCATTTAGGAGAGATTTGTGTCGGCAGCCGTGACACGCGCCACGTTCGAAATAGGCGAGGCCGACCTACCCAGGCTGGTACTCGTCGAAGATGACCTGCCTCCTCGATACCGAGACTATCAGGTCCTCACGGAGGGTGGTCTGGACAACCGGACCATGGCCGAGCATGGCTTCGCCGGGGCCACTGAAGAGCGCTTCCGCCGTGCAGGACGCATCGCAGGCTTTCTCAGAGAGTTCGGACTACCTGGGCCTCAGGTGTACGTCGATGGTGTCGATTTCGTGGTGGCATCGGTTGCCCATCTTTTCGACTCCCCTGAAAGTGTGTACCGCTGGATGATAGATGTCTTCCTCGGCGACTTCGCCGACAACGTCGGAGTCGATTTAGGCAATGGCCAGGTCCTGCAGGGAGTTGACCATCTCACTCCTGAGGGGTTCTTCGATGAAGCCGTCGGACTCAGGACAATCCACGACAACTCCGGGCAGACAGTCTCGTCCACCGTAATAGACTTCAGAGTGGGCAGGATCCTCGGAGTCGTGTTTGTCGCCGCTCTCGGCGACCACTATCGCCTCGAGGAAGCTTCTGAGCTAGGCATCGCGATGGAGCGGCTCATTGTCAGCGTCGCATTGGGGCATTAGGTGTTGGGAAGTGGTAAGGTAGTAGTATGAAACAGACGCCTCGATCCCCGCAGCGACGAGAAAAGGCACGAAGTTAAGACAGCATCGCATGACCAATCAGAGTACACTCGAAGACCGAGTCGCCCATCTGGAGCAGAGGGTGGACCGTATGAACGAGACACTGGCCACGAAGCAGGATCTCGATAACGCTATAAAGCTCATTCACGATCGGCTGAACAACCTCACGATGCTCGTGGTGGGCATTGGGTTCCTCAACATAGTGGCCGTAGTCATTGTCCGGCTCTTGTCCTAGAACCAGCATGGTGGACGCTTCACTACGTCGAAACACCATATGACCCTTCACCCCGTCATACTCGCCGGAGGCTCCGGCACCAGACTCTGGCCGCTCTCGAGAGAGTTCTACCCGAAGCCGTTCCTGACCATCGCCAACAACTATTCGATGCTTCAGGACACCATCCTGAGGCTGGAGGGGATTCAGGACGCGACCGCGCCGATCATCGTGTGCAACGAGGAGCATCGCTTCCTGGCTGCTGAGCACTCCAGGCAAGTCGGCTGCGTACCCCAGTCGATACTCCTCGAGCCGGTCGGACGGAACACCGCTCCCGCGCTAACGCTCGCCGCCCTCTCGCTCGCGGGTCAGTCCGACGACGATCCGATCATGATGGTGCTTCCTGCCGACCACATCGTCGACAACGTGGAGGCGTTCCAAAACGCCTCTGCCACTGCGACGGATCTGGCAGGGCGAGATTGCATCGTGACGTTCGGCATAACCCCCGACTCTCCCAAGACAGGGTATGGCTACATACGCAGAGGAGCAAAATACGCGGGTTCGACCTCTGGAGACGATGCCTACGAGTTGGCCGAGTTCGTGGAGAAGCCCGACGAGGTCACCGCGCAGCAGATGCTCGATACTGGAAACTTTCTGTGGAACAGCGGAATGTTCGTCATGCGTGTCTCGGCCTGGCTTGAAGAGCTGGAGCGCTTCAGGCCGGACATCGCCCAAGCCTGCCGAGAGGCGCATGTCAAGGGGGCGCATGACGGCCTCTTCTACCGGCCTGACGCCGATCTCTTCGCGGCGTGTCC
>JAKZVY010000148.1:0-3776 GCA_047515825.1 Dehalococcoidia bacterium | reverse complement strand
GGCGGGTGGAGACGAAATCGGCTACACCGTCCCGGCCGATAACCCTTTTATCGGAGTCCCGGGGGCGCGTCCCGAGATATGGGCTTACGGCCTTCGGAATCCCTGGAAGTTCACGTTCGACCGTCTGTCCGGCGAGCTGTGGGCCGCGGACGTCGGACAGAACTCCCGCGAGGAGGTTGACCTGATCGTTCCTGGTGGAAACTACGGCTGGAACGTCATGGAGGGAACCGAGTGCTTCAGTCCGCGCGGGAAGGCCTGCGATCCCGACGGGCTTGAACCGCCGGTTGTCGAGTACGGTCACGATGAAGGCTGCTCGATCACTGGAGGCTACGTTTATCGCGGCTCGCGGCTTCCCAGACTGTATGGTTGGTACATCTTCGGCGACTACTGCAGCGGCAAGGTTTGGGCGTTCAGCCGCCAATCTGGAGATAACCAAAGGCACGTCGAGATATTGGACGAGCTGATGAACACGAGTCACAAGATCTCATCGTTCGGAGAGGACCCCAGCGGCGAGATCTACGTCATTTCACTGGATGGCGGCATATACAGGCTCACAGACTGAAGACGCGCCCGACAGTCGTATCAGCCACCGGCGGCCCTTGGTGTTCGGACCGGCTTGACCGGCGGCTTAGCCATGAACACCAGAATCATCGACAGTATGGCCGCGCCGGAGAATCCCAGGAAGGCGTACTCGTAGCTGCCCGTCGTGTCGAAGACGTAGCCGCTGATGATCGGCCCGGCGATGATTCCCAGCATCTGGATAGTCGAGCGAAACCCTTGGATGGTGGCGTATGAGCGCCTTCCGAAGTAGTCCGCAATCAGCGACTGCGGTATGACCGAGATTCCTCCCTGGGCTGCCGCGAATGCGACGAGCACCGGGATCACCGCGCTCACGGTCGGCGCCCGTGCCATGAAGATGATGGACACGGACATGAGCGCCAGCGACACGCACATCACATATCGCTTGTTCACGAAGTCGCCCAGCGCGCTCAGCCCGAATCTGCCCGGGATGCTCATGAGCCCTACCGATCCGGCCAGCGCGGCAGCAGTGACGTTCGACGCTCCCAGGTCCACGAAGAAGGGCACGAAGTGCAACCCGATCCCGCCGCTGACTACTGACCGTGCCATGATCGAAAGTGTCAGAAACCAGAAGCTCGACGTTCTCAGCGCCTCGCGCGCGGTGAAGTCGCCGGACAAGTCTGGAAGTATCGGCCTCGGGGCCTGGCTGGAGTTTCTGACCTCATCCGGTATCCGCCCATCCGGGTAGTACCCGTACTGTTCAGGTCTGTGTCGCATGACCGCCGCGATGGGCAGGCCAATGGCCGCAATGAACAGTCCCACCACCAGCGCGGCATTCCGCCAGCCGTAGCTTTCGATCAGCCATCCGAGCGCGGGGACAAAAAGGCCGCCAATGCCCACTCCGGACCACATGATGCCGAACGCGAGGCCGCGCCGCCTGTTGAACCAGTTGGCGACCGCCGCGGTGAGCGGAGTGCTTATGCCGAGGCTGCTGCCAAGGGCGATCATGAACACGTACACGAAGAAGAAGGCGAGCAGGCCGTCGATGCGGCTCATCGCGATGTAGCCGAGGCCCATCAGCGGTATCCCGACGATCATCAATCGCCGCGGCCCCACGCGGTCCACCGCCCAACCTTCAAGTGGGCCCAGCAGCCCGGACTCCAGCCGGGCTACGCTGAAGACGACCGAGATCGTGGTACGGCTCCACCCGAATTCACGACTAAGCGGGATGATGAAGTTCCCGAACCCGTGGAAGTTTATGCCGGCAGTAATGGCCATCGCCACGCCGCCGGCAATGACTATCCACCAGCCGAAGAATAGGCTGGGTTTGGGAAGATTGAAGGTCTTCAGTTTTGTGGACCCAGCAGAATATGCAGGGCTCTGAACCTACGCCCTGATTTGGCAATCTGGGCAATGCCTCTTTCGACATCTGCGGCTCTGAGGTCTTTGCGAGGAGAATCAGAGCATGCGTTGACCGCCATGGCGGTTTCCCTGCACCATCCAGCCCATTCTTCGTATGCCTGCTCGTTCTGTACCGTAATCGGGATATTCGCCGTGTAGAACTTGAGATGTTTTAGGGGAGGAAAACTCTCTAAATTGGCGAACCCGGCAGTTTGACCATCCAGTACGGGATAGTTGTCTGGGTCCAGGATCATCCTGATTCTGCTCACGAACGGCATCAGAACAAGATGGGGCAGCTCGATCGTTTCGATGTTGACCAGCCCCGTTCCCTGCATGTTCCTCACCACGTGCGAAAGGATAGCGAGCTGGGACTCCGTGACCTTTCTCCGGAATCTCTCCACTCTATTGTTCCGGCGTCCTGGAAGAGTCGAGTATCCCCAATACAGGACGTTGGACAGCCCATCCTTCACGCCTTCAAGTCCCACGCTGAATAACTGTTTCCGTATCTCCCTTTCCACCTCGATCATGTTCTCATGTGTGATTTCTCTTTTGGGCACGGACCTGTGGTATGGCTCAGGCCCGAAGTCGTATGTAACCGCAGGAAAATCATATGCGTCGATGGCCTCACAAAGGTGCTGGACATAGTCGCCCATCGAAAGTTTTGCCATCTGTCTTCCCCCATGCCAAGCTAAGAGTTCTCAGAACCCAATCGCCGTCCCATCCCTCCGCGGGTCGCCGCCGCCCTGGAATGTACCGGACTCTTGGTCGATCAGGATCGCCTGCGCTCCACCCACAGTCGCGGAGAACGGCTCTGCCAACTCTATGTCGTGGCCCTTGCTGATGAGAGCAGACCTGACATGAGCAGAGAACCGCTCTTCCATCACGACGCGCCGCTTCTCGAAGACGCGGAGCCTGGGCGCCTCTATCGCCGCCTGGACATTCATGCCGAAGTCGAGCACGTTTATCAGTATCTGCGGCGTCGTCTGGAGGATTCCCCAACTGCCGGGCGTGCCGAGGCTCAGGTGGAACCTGCCATCCCTGAAGGTCTGGGTCGGCGCGAGACAGAAGTCGACGCGCTTCCCGCCCTCGAGTCGATTGGGCGCTCCCGGTTCGAGGTCGAACCAGAAGGCCATGTTGTTCAGGAACAGCCCAGTGTCTCCGGGCGCGACCGCCGAGCCGAACGCGCCGCCCAGCGTCTGGGTAACGGATACGACGTTGCCGTCGGAGTCCGCCACCGCGAAGTGCGTCGTCATACCGCCGTCGAACTCCTCCGGGCTGCCCGCTTTGATCGCCCCGGAAGGCTCTATCCGAGTGAACTGCTCACCTGAGAGCACAGCGGCGGTGTTCCGATCGATGCGAGCGCGCTGCCGCTCCGCGTATCCATCCGAGAGCAGCCCTTCGAGCGGGGCCTTCACATAGTCCGGGTCGCCGCCCCACTTAATCCGGTCCGCGACCGCCAGCTTCACGCACTCGATGAACAGGTGAAGCGTCTCAGCGTCCTGGAATACTGGGGTAGCACCTCCCAACCCCTCCATTATCTTCATCGTCTCCAGAAGCTGAAAACCGGTGGAGTTCGGAGGCACCGTGAAAGTCTCATAGTCCCTGTACTTGATGCTGATCGGCTCGCACCACTGCGCGTCATAGTCTGCGAGGTCGTCTGCTGAGAGCTGCCCTCCCAGATCGCGCGCCCCCTGAACCAGCCTTTCGGCCAACTCCCCACGATAGAACTCGTCCTTGCCTCCCTTGGCCATCGCGCGTAGCGACTGAGCGAGCTGGGGCTGCTTCAGCAGCTCTCCCGGCCTTGGGCCTTTTCCGTTCTTGACGAAGATTCCGGCGGAAGGAAACTGTGACAGACG
>JAKZVY010000147.1:0-8433 GCA_047515825.1 Dehalococcoidia bacterium | reverse complement strand
CGCCAGCCGTCGCGTTCTACTAGACGAATGGCATCCCTCACTTTGGGCATGATAGGTACAAGCTAGGTGCCGCTTGCTCGGCAATCCATTCGATAACACTGACAGTGGGTCTGGGCAACATCAGATCTGAGACGACGTTTGTATCAAGGACGATCATCACCCTCAGCTCAGTCGAACTGGGGCGGTTCGCGCATGGGTCCACGAGGCGGAATATCTAGCTCGACACCACCGAGTGGCGCAAACCGGGACCGAATGGCACTTGCCAGGTCCTTCCCTTTAGAAGGTTCTTGATCCAGCACGGCCCTCAAAATAGCCCTGGCCTCTTGCTCCATAGACCTGCCATTCTCGGCTGCCCGAATGCGCAGACGCCGCTTCAGACCTTCTTCTAGGTTGCGCACGGTGATACTGGCCATGGCCGAACCTCCATCTGCGTTGTCGCGATATTGTAACATGCTCCCTTCGCGCCCCTTAGTGCTCTTCGTGGATAACCTAGCCGCCCTTGACACCCCCTCCACTCCCCATGTTACACTACCCTTGCGAACAAATGAACACGACGCGCGCATCAACCAGAAGACCGTCCACTCTCCCTTCACGGATAGACCCAACACCACCTCTAATCATGAAAATCCGCCCAATCAAGCGAATCAAAGTTCAGACATCCCAGGCAATGCAAAGACACCAGCACAACAACACTATCACGTATCATGATATACCACGCTCCTTTCAGCCCCAAAACTCTCCAAGGCATGTCCTGAGCTTGCCGAAGAGAGCCGAAAACGGGGCAGAAGGTGCAGGCGGTGCAGGTAGGGTGCAGAAAGGATTTCGCGAAAGTGCACCCGCTCCCAAAGCTGGACCTCCTTCCGCTCAGCTTTGACGGGTGCAGAGGGTGCAGAAGGTGCAGGCATTTTGGAAAAAGTTCTTGAACGCTCCACCGTATTCTCGTGAGCGATACTACATCCCCGTGAGCTTTCGCCACTCCACCTTCCCATCGGCTCGAAGCCTTGCGCGGAGATCGGGCGGGACAGTACAGCATCCGCGTCAACGAGCAGTGGCGCGTGTGCTTTCGCTGGACAAATCAGGGAGCGATGGAGATCGAGGTCACCGACTACCACTGAGGAGAATGTCCATGACAGCAGCATCACCGATCCATCCGGGGGAGCATCTGGCTGAGATTTTGGAAGATCTCGGCATCAGCCAGTACCGTATGGCGAAGACGGTTGGCGTGCCCCCGATACGCATCAACGACATCGTCCGATGCCGCAGGTCCATTACCGCAGACACGGCATTGAGAATGGGGCAAGCCCTCGGCATGACCCCCGAGTTCTGGCTGAACCTCCAGCGCATGTACGATCTGGACGTCGCCCGCGCCTCTACCGACACCAGCGAGATCGAACCCCTCGTCGAAACATCCTAGAGGGCACGACAGTCATGGCCCAGCGGCCGTCCTAACCAGCTGCATCTTCCACAAAGTCGATAGCCCTCACTCCAAGTACCCGCACATCCTCAGGCGGAGGCTCTGAGTGACCCCCGTCGTTGGGAAGCGGCGAGCCATGCTGAAGCGTGTCCCTGGACACCCACCGCCAGCCGTCCGCCAGCCCCTCAGCCCCTCCAACCGGCCTGCAGAAGTAGATCATGTCGATGTGCTTGTGAAACCCCTCGACCGGATCGTGGATGTCCTCGACCATGATCGTGAACGGTGGCGTGACCTCCTCCGGGTAGGACAGGCCCAGCGGCGGCGACGTCGGCACTACCTCGACTTGCAGGCCCGTCTCCTCCAGCGCCTCCCTGACCACCGCCTCGACTGGGTCCTCGTTTGGCTCGATATGTCCGCCCGGGGGAAGCCACGCCCTCACTTTCGGATGCCAGTGAAGGGCTATGCTCCCCCGGCGGACGATGAATCCGGTCGCCGTGAAGTGTCGGACGGTACCGCTACTGGCCGTCAATCTGAGTCCCCGGCGGACCTGCTCTCCGGCCTCGGCCATCTACTGGGCAGCCGCCTGCTGTTCGGCAGCGAGCCGCGCCCTGTTCTCGGCGCTATTCCTCCGCTGCCTGCGAACCGACAGCCATGCCAGCACCACTATCACACCCCAAATCGGGCTGAAGATGACCAGCCATATCCCCAACTGCACGAGTGCCTGCACAACCACCGTCAGGCTGCGGAATGCGGTCTTCGCTGTCGATCCCGTCTCGAATCCCTCGGCTACAAGCCCAGGATCCTCGGAGACGAACACCAGGAACTCGTCGGAGGTATCGACCTCGCCGACCTCGCTGTCGGCCCTGATGGTCAACCTCGCCGTGTACGGGTCCGGCCTGAAGTTCTCGTAGGTGTGCGTCGCATTGGCAACCGTTACGCCCTCTGGGACCGCGCCCTCGACAGGCTCGCTCCCGTCCCCGAAGTCCCACCTGAAGCGGACGTTCGACAGCCCGGCAGGACGAGTGAATGAGCCTGAGAACTCGACAACCTCATTCTGATCGACCTGCTTTCTTCCACCCGCGAACACCTCGATTGCCGGTATCTCGGACACGGTCACGATCATCGTGTCGTCGCCCATGGCGATTCCCGTGTCACCTGTTCCCCTTATCTCCAGGCTGACGATGTACGGCGAGTCCTCCGGGCTGTGGAATACGTGCGCGAGGGTCGCGGTCACCCTCTCTCCCTCGACGAGCGTGGGCGCCGTCCTGAATACATCCTCGACCGGAGAGCCGTCCCCGAAGTCCCAGGTGGCCCGGTAATCTTCGACCCCGGCGGGCGGC
Source organism: Dehalococcoidia bacterium (assembly GCA_047515825.1). Taxonomy (GTDB): domain Bacteria; phylum Chloroflexota; class Dehalococcoidia; order Lucifugimonadales; family UBA1123; genus VXRN01. Next base: position 5,679 of record JAKZVY010000147.1, on the reverse strand, counting down.
GTGAAGGTCGCCCTGAACCGTATGGGGGACCCTACGGCAACCGTCCGGTCAGGGCCTGCGTCCACGTCCATCTCCACCGTGCTCAACTTCAAGAATACGGTGATGAGCGAGAACGCCGTAGTCTCCTCCAGCAGCTTGATTCTCCCCTTGAGCTGCTCGATGGTCTGTTGCACCGCCGAAACCTGTTCCTGCACGTCCAGAGCGTCCTCGACACGACTCGCCCTCTCGTACAGCTTCAGAAGAGCCTCCTCGGCCGCCTCTTGGTTCGACAGCCGAGACCGGAGGTCCACGTACTCGTCTGTCACGTCCCGGCTCGACGTAACCTCCATCTCGACCTCATTGGCAAGCCCCCTGAGCTGCCCAATCACGTCGTCCAAAAGGTTGGAGGGCACCCTGATGCTGACGGAACCCTGGTGCTTGAAACTGCGGTCACTGGAAACGACCCAGCCGCCCGCATCGACCGCTACGTCCGCTACCGAGTCGATGGCGCCCTGAATATCGTCCACGACAAGTGCCATGTCAACCGTTCGAACGATAATACGCTGTTGTGTCACGAGCTGCGCACGGATCTGGTCTAGGTCCGGAATGGCGAGACTCTCCGGCTCAGGCCCGGGCGAGCCGGCCGGTCCGGGTATGCCAGGCGCCGCGGGCTGCGCGGGCATCATCACTTCGTTGAGGACCTCCTTCTTAACCACTACCGTTTGGCCCAGTACTTCTACTGTCTTGACGACCTCGACTGGTACTTCCCTGACGACCTCCCTCTCAACCACTACCGTTTCGCCCGGTACTTCCCTGACGACCTCCCTCTCGACAACCACTGTTTCCATTGCGGCGGCAGGAGCGTCCGCCGACGCAAACTCGCCTTCACCCCAGGGCCCTGCTTCCTCCGCGCTGCCGCATGCCGCAAGCGCCGCGGCAGTCAGCGCCACTATGACCACGACCAGCAACTGGACTCTCAGTAATTTAACCATCTCGCCCTCCCGCGCCTTGCGCCTTGTTATGCCAGTATAGACGAACCTCGTCCCCCAAAATTCCACTTCGTTGACCTTTACCCACCCCCTGGGCTGCTCCCAACGTCACAGAGCGACAAAGAGCTATGCTACCCCGGCGCACGATGACTCCGGTCACGGTGAAGTCCCGGACAGTACCCCTGTCGTCAACCGGACTCCTCGGCGGATCGCGCCTCGGCAGTCGCCTGCTGTGCGGCCGCGAGCTGCGCCCTGCGCTCTGCGCCGCGACGATTGAGTTTGCGCAGCAGGAACCAGGCCAAAAACACGATAGCTCCCCAGAACGGGCTGAAGAGAACGAGCCACATAACCACGATAGACAGCCACTGCACAAAACCCGTCAGCCCTCTGACAGTAGTCTTGAACTCGTCCACGAAGTCGAAGCCCGCCACGACGAAACCGGCCTCGACCGGCTCTGGACTGACGAAGACCTCGATCTGCGCCGAAGCTGTTACGTCTCCAACCTCGCTGTCCGCAGTGACGGTCAGTCTTGCGACATACGGTCGAGACCGGTAGTCCGGATATACATGCGTCGCTGTGGCCCTGGTCACGCCTTCAGGAAGGTCTCCCTCGGCGGGCGTCGATCCGTCCCCGAAATCCCACTCGAACCTGACGTTGCTCAACCCCTTCGGCCTGGTGAAAGATCCTGAGAACTCGACCTCCTCATTCTCATAGATGCTCTTAAAGTCTCCCGCGAACACCTCGATGACCGGAATCTCAGAGACCGAGACCGTCAGCGTATCCTCTCCCTCGACTATGCCGCCCTCGCCTGTGCCCGTAATCCTTAGCTGCGCGATGAACGGCGACCCATTCGGATCGTCGTATGAGTGAGTGACGGTCGCGGTTATCAGCTCGCCGGGCCGCTGCGTGGGCGCTGTCCGGTCAACCGTGACAGGGTGGGAGCCGTCCCCAAAGTCCCAAGTGATCACATAGTTCTCGATGCCCTCAGGCGGTGTGAATGTCGCTCTGAATCTGACTGGCGTGTAGACGGCCACCGTTTGATCCGGGCCCGCGTCGAGCAGCATCTCGCCCGGCGACAGGCTCAGATTCACTCTGATCAGCGAAAATGCGGAAGTCTCTTCCAGGAACTTGATCCGGCCCGAGATGCGCTCGATCTCCTGCTGTACATTCGTAAGGTCCCGCTGGACTGCTAGGGCCGCCTCCACCGATCTGGCGCGTTCGAGCAGGGACAGCAGCGCCTCCTCGGTAGCCTGCTGGTTCCTAAGCCTGGCGCCGAGGTCTACGTACTCGTCCGTAACGTCCCTGCTCGTCGTCAGCTCGGACTGCACCTTCCTCGCGATCCGTCTGAGTGAGTCGATTGTGTCCTCGAGTCTCTCGGCCGGTACCCGAATGCTTATCCCACCGTCGTGCAGAGAGTATCGTCTGCTGTCCACCACCCAGCCGCCAGACTCAACGGCGATGTCCGAGATACGGTCGATCGTCGCCTGGATGTCCTCCACCACGAGGTCCATATCGACCTCGCGGATGATGATCCGGCGCTGAGTAACGAGTTGGGCCTGTGTCTGGCCGGATTCGCCGCTGACATCCGCTGACGGTATGGCTGGGGCGGGTGTTGGGGTCATATTTGCGGTTGGCACTGGCATCTGTGACGCTGTTGGGAATGGGACCGGCCCCGGAGCACCAGGGCGGCCAGGATTCCCCGGAAGTCCTGGGAGTCCTGGCATTCCCATAGCTTGGGCCGCAGTCGCGGGCATTGGCGCCGCCGTGGGCGCGGGCATGGGCGCGGCTTCTCCTTCTGCGGTCACGACTATCTCTTTCAGCGCGTCAAGAGGCGCCATGTACGCCGGTCTATCCATCGCTAGCTGAGCTCTTAAGCTCTCCTCATCGGCATACGTGTCCTCCCAGGCAGCATCGCCACGAGCTTCCTCGTCGCCACCGCCACAACCCACGAGCGACACGGCGGTCAACGCCGCCAGAACCACGATCAGCAAATGGATTCTCAATGCTCTAATCATCTCGTCCTCCTACGCCCGACGCGTCCCTTATGCCAGTATAGACGAACAGCGGCGAGAGAAAGTTCCCTTTGGAAGCATCAAAACTCTGGTGGGTATCCACGAGGTTCTTTGTAGAATATGTCATTCTGAGCGGAGCGTAGCGGAGTCGAAGAATCTAAAGTGTCCGCATTCAGGATACACCCCTCCATCACCAACCACTTTTGTGATGCTCCCGTTCCCGTTCGTTGACTTTTACCCACGCCTCGGCTATTCTGGACTTTACAGATGGGTAGTCGGGAGCTTGGGAAAACCGGGCTGAGAGGGCGAATGTGAGTCTTCGCCGACCGCGATCACCTGATCTGGGTAATGCCAGCGCAGGGACATGATGAATTCAATGGACGCCGCTGGTAGTGTACCGGCGGCGTTTTGTTTTGTTACCAGGGAGGACGGCAATGGGTGACAAGCTGGTCATAGCCGGCAGAGAGTTCGATTCCAGACTGATGGTCGGCACCGGACGGCACCGCTCCAACGAGGAGATGGTCGAGTCGATCGAGGCGTCCGGCGCGGACATCATTACCGTCGCCATCCGCCGACTGGACCTGGACAACCTCGAAGAGAAGAACATCCTGGGCTATTTCGACTGGGACCAGTACACGATCCTCCCGAACACTGCGGGATGCAAGACCGCAGAGGAGGCCGTCTTCACCGCCCACCTCGCCCGCGAGGTCACCGGCTCGGACTGGATCAAGCTGGAGGTCATTCCGTACTCCGAATACCTTCTGCCCGACCCGCGCGGCACCTACGAGGCAGCCAAGCAGCTAATCGCAGAGGGTTTCGTGGTCCTGCCGTACATCCACGCCGACCCCGTGCTCGCCAAGCAGCTCGAAGACCTCGGCTGCGCGACGGTCATGCCCCTCGGCTCCGCCATCGGCTCCGGTCAGGGCGTGCAGACCATCGACGAGATCAAGCTGATAATCAGGCAGTCCAACGTCCCCGTCGTCGTCGACGCTGGCCTCGCGGTGCCTTCCGACGCGTCGCTCTCTATGGAGGCCGGAGCGGACGCGGTGCTGGTGAACACCGCCATAGCCCAGGCTGAAGATCCCGCGCTGATGGGAGAGGCGTTCAGGCTCGGCGTCCAGGCCGGCAGGATGGCTTACAACGCCGGACGTATCGCCCAGCGGCAGACAGGAGTGCCGTCCAGCCCGGTCGAAGGGGTGGCAGCGGCGGTCGGCTGACCGTGGCTGTGCCGACACCACTGCCCTGCCTGTGCATGGTCACCGACCGCACTCGCACGGCCTCTGGAGACTTGGTAGAAACGGTCTCGGCCGCTGTGGAATCGGGCGTGGGTATGGTCCAGCTTCGAGAGAAGGACATGCCCGCCGGACAGTTGTTGGATCTCGCCCGCAGGCTCCGCGTCGTCACTGAGGGTAAGTCGCTGCTGATAGTGAACGACAGGCTGGACGTGGCCCTGCTCTGCGGCGCGGACGGTGTGCAGCTTGGCGAAGAAGCGATGGGTGCCGCCGAAGCGAGAAAACTGATCGGACCGGACCGTCTGATCGGCAGCTCGGTACACAGCGTGGAGGGCGCGATGGCCGCCGAGTCGTACGAAGCCGACTTTCTGGTGCTCGGTACCATATTCGAGACGGCGACTCATCCCGGAGTGGAAACTGGCGGTCTTGCGCTGGTCGAAGCCGTCACACGTCGCGTCCGGCTCCCCGTCCTCGGCATCGGCGGAATCACCCCAGCCAACGTCCGCAGCGTCATTGACGCCGGAGCATCCGGCGCCGCCGTCATCACCGCCATCTCGATGTCCCCAGACCCAAGAGCCGCCATAACCGCCCTACTAGAGCCGATGTACATGGGGTACACGGGAGCAGATGATGATAACCCTCACAGTCAACGGCAAACCACGCGAGGCTGAAGGCCCCGTCAACCTCGTAGATTACTTGCGTGACATCGGCATCACCCAGACCCACATCGCGGTCGCTCATAACGGCGTCGTCGTTCGCCGCACCGACCTCGGCTCCGTCACCATCGAAGACGGCGACCGTTTAGAAATCGTCCGCGCCGTAGGAGGTGGATAGAATGGCGCCCTCTGAGTACCTCACTCTGGCTGACAGAAAGTTCGCCTGCGGCGAGTATCGGGAAGCGGCCGGCCTTATGTGGAAGGCCACTGAAGCCGTGTTCGTGGACTTGGCCGATTCGCATGGCCTGGATAAGTCTGAACTAATTCTTGTCGCCCGGGCTTTGGCGAAAGATGGCTCCGTCGCCAAATACGATTACAGGGGCAGCCTCACCGTTGGCAATGTGTTGCGCGACCACGCCGAGATGGACGTGCTTGAGACTTGCGAACTCGAACTAGCCTACGAATTGGCGCAGGACTTCATTGACGCAATGCTGGCTATCTATGAGCGTGACGAATAAAGCCGTGCCACCTCTTTCACCCCACCTTCCTCGCCGAAATCACCACCGCGAACGGAACGTGATTTAGCCGTTCCCAGTGGTCCGCCCAGTAACGACCCGCATACGGAGACCTCTCTCCATCGCCCTCAGAGATTGGGCATGGCTCCAGCAGACGGTCTATCAGCAGTCCCGCTCCGGTTACGGATGCTACCAATTCCTCAATTGTGCGGAAGAAGGTCAAACCCGGCTCCCGACCTTCCGGCACCGGCTCGTCCCATACCTCAACCGGCGGGTTGAAATAGTCGGTAACACTC
>JAKZVY010000146.1:0-3755 GCA_047515825.1 Dehalococcoidia bacterium | reverse complement strand
AGGCCGCAGCGGCCCAGGACTATCAGAGCTTTTACGAGGCTGAGATGCGCCACCGGCATGAGCACGGCAACCCGCCGTACTCGCGCCTGATCCGCCTGCTGCACTCACACACCAACAACGCCGTGTGCGAGTCGAGGGCAAAAGATTTGGCCGAAACGTTGCGCACGACGCAACGGAATGCGGACCTCACGGACGTCGAGGTTTTGGGGCCGACGCCGCCGTTTCCGCCCAGATTTAGGGGGAGGTATAGGTGGCATGTAGTTTTGAAGGGGCGTAACCCCAGAAGGCTGTTAGATATTGTTGATATGCCACAGGCATGGACGGTGGACGTGGATCCGGTGGCTTTGACGTGAGGGTATAACCAGAGCCTACTAGCTGGCTACAAAGAAGACGTCCTTGTACTTCGTATAGCAGGCGTAACACACGGGCTTGAGCATAGTCGCCGTGTATTCATTTTCGCACATGTGACAGTAATCTTCCTCGTAGGTCTCGTTCTTATAACGATTCCAACTCCGGTAGTGACCTTTGCAGTACGGCATGTCCGGATTTGCAGGAATGGCAACGCCGCACCGGATACAGAATCCCTCAGTCTGCGTCTCAGGCGAGGACAGCAAATCATCCGACTGGCTGTTTTTGAGACCTTCAACCGTCGGAGTAGTCTCACGATCCCGTTCCAGTGCGCGTCCAAACCGCTGTAACATTGACCCCACTGCTTTCATCGGGGAAGGTGCCGTAGACGATTGTGGCGCTGGCTCACGAACCGTTGTGGAGGCCTGCAAGACTTTATTCGCTCCGTCACATATTTTCCGGTAAAGCGTTGGCTCCTCCCCGCGAGATACAAGTATACCCATTCCGTAGTTATTTTGTTGGGAAAATTCATACAAGTTCATCGAGGTCAGCAACGCTTCTCTCTCGTTCAGATAGCATTTCGCGTGAAGATCCTTGCAGAAGCCGGTCCCGACATGCGTCAACGACTCTAGCCAAGCACTGACTTCCTGCTTTTGTTTTTCCTCGCGGTAGACTATCCGGACCTTGACACCCGAGCGTGACCTAACTTCTATGGATTGCTTGAGACGATCGTGGACTCTGAGATATGGACTGATAAGGATGAGCTCCTTCTTGGCATTCTCGACGATCTTCTCAAGCCGGGCATTGACGTCTGCCGTAGTTAGAAATTCGGCCACTTTCATCCCCCTTTGGCTAAAGCAACAAAGTTCATTCCATCTCCGCGCGCTTCAGCATCTCAAGCAGATCTTTCACGCGGCCGATTTCGTTTTCCAGTTGCTCAAGGGGTTTGACGTCCGCGTAGAAGTTCTGATGGAGTGCGTTAGCGATACCAAAGATGTCCTTGAGTTCCTGACCTCCGACCTCATCTGAGATCCGCCTGACGACGCCGTACACCTGCCGATGCGTGGTGTACTCCCAACCGCGCTGGTCGGCGATGACTTTTAACTGATGTGCCACTGCGCCCCACGCTTTTTCAGACGCCTGCAGCCTGTCGCCCATCGCGAGTTCTTGCTCAGCGTCGGCTATCAGGCGGTCGCTATGCACCGCGTGGCTCTCTATCGGGGCTGTTCTGGACGTCATATCAGATTCTTTCCCTGCTTATGGATGGGGACGGTCTGTCTTATCGGAACCACCCCCTTGTCTTCTGAGTTGTCGGTTCTACCACTAGAGGTTGAACTGGGGGTCCATGTAGTCCTTGTCTTTGGCGTAGATCTGGAGCCTGCCGCGGGTGGAGTCGGTTATGATGATCCGGTCCTCGGAGTCGATGTCGAGGCCGACGGGTCTTTCAAACAGCCCCAGCGGGGTCTTGTCGCTGACACGGCGGTAGGCCTTCTGGCCGTCCGGGTTCGAGTTGATGACCTCGGCCGCCCACTTGCTGAACTCTATGGCGTCACCGTAGAGCGCTGTTATGACCGAGCCGTCTGGGTCGTAGATCTGCACCCTCTTGTTGCCCCAGTCCGACACGTACACGTCGCCCTCGCTGTCGACCGCTACGTCGGAGGGATGATTCAGGTCTCCGCCGTCCTGGAGGTCGCTGCCCCCGAACGTCACCGCGAGTTCGCCATCTGGAGAGAATTTCTGGACACGACTGCTGCCCCAGTCTGCGACGTAGACGTTGTCGTCCGCGTCGACGGCGATGCCCCAAGGCTCGTTTAGCTGGCCCTCGCCAATCACTCCGACGTACTCGCCGTCCGTGGTGAACCTCTGGACGCGATTGCCTTTCGAGTCGACAACCAGCAGATTGTCGCTGCTGTCCACGGTGATACCCGACGGGCCGTTCAAGCGGCCTTCGGCTGATCCGGCCTCTCCCCACTCGCCAATCTGCTCGCCGTCCTCGTTGAAGAGGTATATCTTGTTGAGAAACTCTTCTGAGCAGTAGAGGGTCCCGCTGGAGTCCAGCGCGACGCTCACGGGCCAGGTCATACCGTGCGCGAAGTCGCTGATAAACTCCTGGTCTATGGTCAGCTTGCCGATGCGCTTGTTATCAGCGGTAACACCACCGATGCCCTCCTGGCCGCGGCTGAGGACGTACAGCATGCCCCCCGGCCCGGCGGCCACGGAAACGGGCTGGGTGAACCCGTTGCCGGCGGCGGCGTTCCTACCGATTGCATGGCTGAAGTTCCAAGTGCGTCCGGCCGCGGTTGTAGTTAGCATGGTTTCACCTCTGACTATGTAGTGGGAAGGCTGTCCAGCATCTCCAAGAGAGTTCTGATATCTGCCAAATTGCTTGCGGCGGCCTCAGGGGTCAGCCAGCCTTCGTAGAAGTTCTGGTGCGTAGCACTGGCGACCTGGAACAGGGTGTGAATCTCCCGTTGACCCGTCTCGGCGACCAACCTGTCAGCTACCGCGAACAGCTCCCTATGATGACTGTGCGGCCAGCCGCGCGACCTGGCTATGCTCTTCATGGCGTGGGCCGCCGCTCCCCATCCTTTCTCCGATGCCTGGAGCAGGTCTCCCAGGGCAAGCTCATCGTCGGCCTGCTGAATGAGGCGCCGGCTGGTCGCCGCGTGGTCGATTGCAGATACCATGAGGATGCAACTCCGTAACGGTTTCAGTCGTGACCAACTCACGCGATCCACTTATCGTGAACCGCGCCTATCCGCTGTGATACACCTGTACCCGACTGGCAGGTCTAGTGACCGCTAGTCCGCAGGAAGCTCGGCGCCTCGAAGTGGCCGTTGACGATCGGGGCCGCCTCAAGGTGAAGATGGTCTTCCAGGATCGTGGAGTACACGCCACGGTAGTCCTGGTTCGGCACGAGGTCGCCCTGCTCCAGCGCCTCCGGCCTGGTCTCCGGGTACTCAGAGTACATGCCACCCTTGACGCTCGGGCCGATGGCGAACGCGACGCCGGCGGCTCCGTGATCGGTGCCTGATCCGTTATCGCGGACTCGGCGACCGAACTCGCTGAACATGAACATGACGACGTTGTCGTCCGCGTCGTGCTCTCTGAGGTCGTCCCAGAAGTCCTGGACAGCCTCGGAAACGTCCTGCCACAGCTTGGCGTGAGTCGTGGCCTGAGCCGCGTGAGTATCGAATGAGCCGTAGTCGCAGTAGAAGATGCGCGTGCCCACGTCCGCGGTGTGGATCTGGGCGATGTCGCGGAGCTTGGCGGCGACCGGAGTCGCGCCGTACTCCACGCTGGACTCGTACTTATCAGGCGCGCCCTTGAGTATGTCGGCGCCCTTGAGCGCGTCGAGACCGGTCTGACCGAGATAGTCCATGACCGGGCCGCTTCCGACCGCGGGG
>JAKZVY010000145.1:0-7683 GCA_047515825.1 Dehalococcoidia bacterium | reverse complement strand
GTGCGTGATCGACTATAGGTTGCGACGCCTAGAACGGGATGTGGAAAATCTGACTTCAACTCCCGACCTTGTCTCACAGTCTTCAATCCTCTGGGACGCATATAGATTCACTCAGCGCTGGATATTTATACTGCTTGCATGGGATAGAACCCCCCGCGTCACGGGCTAATAAGCAACGGAACCTAACCTTGCCAGTTCCCTCTCGGCAGTATGGGACCTAAGGTTGATCTATACGAATGGGCTAACCGTGCAGTCCAAGCTAAAGAACGTGGAGAGCCATTTTACGAGCCTGCACCGTTGTGCAAGCAACTGGTCACCAGTAAGTAAAGCACCTGCACACCTGCACCTGACGCCACCTTTCTCACCATCCAGCGCAGATACTCCGATTCGCCAGCTCGCAGATGAGCTTGCGCAAGTCGCTTGGTACGCGAGCACTGCCATTGCACAATGTAGGCTGATTTTCTGGAGTCCCCTCGTGTAGTGAGCTTCGAGCCGCCGACTCTGCTTCAGAGACTTGAAGACCCGCTCGATGCTCTGGCGCAGACGATACAGGTCTTTCCACTCCTGGCTGTCACGTCTGACTAGCCCGAACCGCCGAGGGTCATACTGCCGGTTCACCCAATGCTCATCATGGCAATGCCGGTCGCCCTTGCGATTCTTTAGGTGGCAGCCTTCGGGTGGACACCGGTAGAGGTGGCCTAGTTCGGGTTCGCTCCGAACGAACTCCATCGGGACCTGTCCCAGACAGGTTGGAATGCCCTCGTATGTATAGACGCCTTCCGACAGCCGTTCCTGCGGCTGTTTCCGGTTCTTGAGTATGTTCTTGATGTGAATAATGGGAATCGCGCCACGTTCGAGGACTACCCTGCGGTTGTTTTTAGAACCGTATCCGCGGTCGGCTATCACGTAGTTGGCTGTGAACCATGAGTGAACAGCCCCAGCCCTGTCCAGCAGGTGCGGCAGTTCCGGCGAGTCATTCCGCTCGCCCAGAATCCTAGTTTTGACCCCGTCTCTATCGCAGTTGATGTATTGACATCAACCTACACCCCACCCGCCAAATTGCGAAACGCATTTTCGCCTCACCCCTCTCTCCCTATCTGACACGCCACTCTGTCATGCTCCGAAATGGATTCCCCCGCGCGTGAAACCAACGGTAAGGAATGCGCACCTTTGCACTTTTCGCTAAGTTAGGGTTCCACTTGACGCAACTAACGACACTCCCTACCATGCCTGACAGTACATACGTTCTATCAGCCAAGACACAGACGGAGTGTTCCGAAATGAATTCCACTTCCAACACATTGCAACAGCTTGTATTGCGGGAGACCGACGACGGACTGAAACTTGTCCGATTCCTCGTAGACGTCATGGACGCGGAGATAGAAGGCGTGAAGACTACAGACCGCACCGCCGCCGCTCGTGAGCTCCTGGACCGCTGCTTCGGCAAGCCGTTCACCGCCGCCGACCGTACGGCGGAAGTCTCCGACGACCGGGACGATGCATCGGACGTGCTGCTCGACAGGATCATGATGGTGATCGACGAAGTATCGTCCCCGGATGAAGATAGCTGGGACCCCGAAGTCCTCGATGCGCTCGGCGATGGTCTGGTGGACGACTGGGGGAGCGACAATGACTGATTCAACCGGACTCAGCACGGTGATGAAGTCAGTGGCGAAGCTGCCCCAGCGTGTGCGCAGACAGGTGCTCGCGGGCATGATGGGCATATCCGGCAGGGCCGCCGATGAGGCGCTCTACCTGTGGCCGCTCTGGGCGCGCGACAGCCAGATCGCGCCGCCCGGGGACTGGTCCGTCTGGCTGCTGATGGCCGGACGCGGATTCGGCAAGACGCGCACCGGCGCTGAATGGGTGCGCTCTCGCGTCGAGTCCGGCGCTTCAGGGCGCATCGCGCTGGTCGCTAGGACTCCCGCCGACGTGCGCGACGTGATGATCGAGGGCGACTCCGGGCTTCTGAACATCTGCCCTCCATGGGACCGGCCCAGGTACGAGCCCACCAAGCGACGCCTCACCTGGCCCAACGGCGCGTTCGCGCTTGCCTTCTCGAGCCACGAGCCGGACCAGCTACGAGGTCCGCAGTTCGACGCCGCATGGTGCGACGAGCTCGCAAGCTGGGAGTACCCGCGCGAGACATGGGACAACCTGGCCTTCGGCCTGCGCCTGGGCACGAGTCCGCAGTGCGTCGTTACGACCACACCCAGACCGATCGAGATGCTGCGCGAGCTTGTGGACCGCGACGACGTACACGTGACCCGAGGCTCCACCTACGAGAACAGACGCTTCCTGGCGCAGAGCTTCATCAGGCAGATCGAGCGGCGCTATCAGGGCACGGACACCGGGCGACAGGAGATATTCGCAGAGCTGCTGGAGGAGGCAGAGAGTGCTCTGTGGCGTCGCGACTGGATTGGACACGCGGAGACCGTGCCGGACCTCAGCCGCATCGTCGTTGCGATAGACCCCGCAATGTCGTCCCGACCGCATAGCGACGAGACCGGAATAGTCGTCGCCGGGGTCGCCGGAGCTGACGACGATCTCCGTGGCTACGTGCTGGAGGACGCATCCGGCAGGATGTCGCCCGACGAGTGGGCGCGACGAGCCATCGATCTCTTCGACCGTCACCGCGCCAGCCGGATCATCGGCGAACGAAACAATGGCGGCGACCTCATCGGCACGGTGCTCAGGACGGCTGCGGGTGGACGGACGTTGCCCATCAGGCTGGTCACTGCCAGCGTGGGCAAGTACGCACGCGCCGAGCCGGTGGCCGCGCTCTACCAGCAGGGGCGCGTGCTGCACGCCGGCTCGCTCCCGCGGCTCGAAGACCAGCTCTGTACCTGGGAGCCGGGATCGCAGACCTCCCCAGACCGTATGGATGCACTCGTATGGGCGCTCAGCGACCTCATCACCGACCGCAGAATCACCCGGATATGGGTCTAGGGGCAGGGTCTTTTGATTATTGCAAACTGAAAGACCCTGCCACTATTCGTCATTCCCGCGAAGCATGTCCCCGTGAAAACGGGGAGCGGGAATCCATAGGCCAACGCACTGGCGAATCTGGATAATCGAAAGACCCTGGGTCTAGGGGGAGGCGCTATTGAACACCAAAGCAAGACCAGAAGACGACAGCGAGCCGATCTTCTGCGACGACTGTGGACTGGAAAAGATGGCCGAGGTCCGCGACGGCAAGCTCGTCATCGTGGACAGACGGCATGGCCGTCAGCACGTCGCGATCGTGGAAGTAATCAGAAAAGACAAAAAGAAGAGAAGTGCAAAACTCCGTCGGAAGTAGCCTCGTCACTCCCGCGAAAGGAGACCTTTGCATATCCCCTCTCCTCTGATAAGGGTAGGTATCTCGCAAATCGTCATTCCCGCGAAAGCGGGAATCCAGGGGTGGGGAGGTGGCCGAAGGGTACACAGGCTCGATTTACCTACCCCTATCAGCCCCCTCTCCCTCAGAGCCTGCCCCGTACTCGATACGGGGGAGAGGGTTGGGGTGAGGGTGAAAAGTACGAATACCTACCCCTCTCATCTCCCTCAGAGCCTGCCCCGGCGAAAGCCGGAATGACGAGGTTACGCAAAGGTCTCCGTGCGCGGGAATGACGGGTAAGAATTCGGAGTTTTGCACTTCTCTACAAAAAGGAGAGACAACATGCTCAACAGGATAGACAGGTGGATATACAAGCTGAATTGGCTGATGCCGGCGTTCATGTACATGAAGCTCCAACGCCTCCAGATGCGCCAGGACGGTCGCGCCTCCACCGGGTCGCCGATCAACGGCATGACAGACGCCGACGACTGGGCGCCGAGCCACTACGCCGCATACTTCGCGACGTCGGCTCCAGTGTACGCGGCCGTTCGGCTGCGCGCCGACTCGGTCGCGAGGCCTCCACTCAGGGTGTATCGCCATATCGCGGCGGCGGGCGTTCCGCACAGGGAGTGGGTCGGTCCCGAGCATCCTGCACAGAGGCTGTTGGACCGTGCGAACCCGCACTGGACCGGCGGCGACCTCTGGCGCGCGACCGAGACCTACCTGAACCTATGGGGCGTCGCCTACTGGTCGGTCGAGCGCGACGAGCTGGGAATGCCGACAGAGCTGTGGCCGCTGCGCCCGGACCGTGTCCGGATCGTGCCCGACGACAACGAGTACATTCGCGGCTATCTCTACACCGGACTCTCTGGGGCGCAGATCGCGTTCGCATCGGACGAGATCGTGCGTCTCCGGTACTTCAACCCGCTGGACGAGTACGCGGGGCTGTCCCCAATCGCTCCGGTGCGGCTGACGCTCGACATGGGCCGCGATGCTCTGCTGAGCAACAAGTCGGGACTCGCCAACGACGGCTCGCCCGGTGTTGTGATACATACCGATACCAACCCCAGCGAAGACGAAGTCAAGCGTCTGCTCGAAGACTGGGAATCGCGGTTCAGCGGCCCCCTGAACCGGCTCCGCCCGGCGGTGCTCAGCGCCGGAATGAAGGCCTCGCAGATGGGCTTCTCCCCAAAGGACATGGAGTACATCGGCACGCTGCGCTGGACCGTCGAGGAGGTGGCGCGGGTGTTCAACGTGCCCAAGCCGCTGCTGCACGACCTGGAGCGCGCCACCTACTCCAACATCGAGACAGCCCGCCGTATGTTCTGGGAGACCTGTATCGTGCCGGAGCTTCGCTTCTTCGAGGAGAAGCTCACCGAGAACCTGCTGCCCATGTTCGGGGAAGGCTCCCTCACGGCCGAGTTCGACACGTCCAGCATAGAGGCGCTGCGAGAGTCCGAGTCCGAGCGCGCCAGGCGTATCCAGATCTACGTCTCCGAGGGCATCATGACCACAGACGAGGCCAGAGCCGAGCTGGGCCTGGGAGTAGCGAGTCAATGATCGACAGCTGTGGACTCCGCTCCAGGGAACTCCTACTCTCCGCGCAGACGCCGAAGCTCGGCCTCCAGCTCAGCCACTCGCGTGTCAGCGGCTTCGGCCCGGGCCTCAGCCTCCAGACGACCAGTACGCTCCTCCTCATGGCTCAGAAGCCAATGTCCCGCAACAGGGTCCCAGAAGCGCAGATCCCCGTCATCCCACCACAGGTCCAGGTTCAGGACCTCGCTGTGACACCACACACCGCCGTCACTCTCACGATGCAGTTCCAATCGCCGATACTCGCCGTCCACCAGACGCTCGCCCACCAGACGCTCGCCGTAGAAGTCACCGCCTGTCTCGTCGTACCGCCAGTATTCACCCACCCCCAACTCGGCGTACAGGTCCCGCTTGCTGCCCAAGTCTCTGGACGCGGTGCTCCGGGACCCTATCTCCAGAACGAAGTCAGGTGCCTTGCCAACCTCCCATATCAGATAGACGTTGTTGCGCTTGATCGACTCCAGCGACTCCTGAGAGAGACCAAGCGCCACGTAGCAGTCAGGCGACACCGAGCGGCGTGGGTTTCCCTCGACGTAGTAGATGAACGTGTCGCCGTTCACCCTGGCGCCGGGGACGTCCTTGAAATGCACCCTGAGCGTGCCGACTACCCTGATATACAGCGGCGCTTGGTACTCTCCGTCGGGCAATGGCATACCGTCCGTTTCGGGATAGACTATGGCGGTGGCGCCCCTGGTGGTCATGGACTCCTCCTTGGTTGCTGAGATTGTACCACTTAGCCGGTCAAATGCATGTTGTGGTTGCCCTTGTTCCGTCGTCAACGCGGGTGCCCACAAGGGACGCCCCTATAGCTGGACACACCACAAAATGAGACTAGGGAAGTGCAAAACTCCGAATCCCACCCGTCATTCCCGCGCACGCGGGAATCCACAGGCCGGTAACCACCGTTCGCCATGCTTGTGCCCGTGCAAACGGGTACTGGACTCTCGCTTTCGCGGGAGTGACGAGACTACTGCTGGTGGAGTTTTGCACTTGCCTAATGAGACAGGTCTCTTCATTTATAGCGAGCTTAGGCATCTTATAAGATGCTTGTAAACTCGCCAAAAACTCCACGTATGGACCCAATTCGCAACCCGTATGCGCCCGGAGCGGGCACCCCGCCGCCGGAACTGGCTGGCCGGGACGAGCTGCGTGAGACGGCGAGAATCGCCCTCGAACGCTCCAGAATTGGGCGTCCCGGCAGAAGCATAATCATGGTCGGACTTCGGGGCGTCGGCAAGACGGTGCTGCTGGACAGAATCCTCGCGGACGCCGAGGAAAGAGGCATCAGTACTCTCAGAATCGAAGCCCCTGAGAACCGGTCCCTCCCGTCCACGCTTGCGCCCAAGCTTCGACTGGCGCTGCTGAGACTCTCGAACCGCGAGGCCGCAAAGCAGTTGGCACAGCGCGCTCTCCGAGGACTTGCAGGCTTCGTGGGCGCGCTGAAGGTCAAGTACCAGGACATCGAGGTTGGGCTGGACTTCGAACCCGAACCCGGCCTTGCGGACAACGGAGACCTGGAATCCGACTTGCAGGACCTCTTCGAGGCGGTCGGCGCGGCGGCAAAGGCGGACGGGACGTGCGTCGCGCTGTTTGTCGACGAGATCCAGTACGTCAGGGAGGACGAGCTAGCCGCGTTGATAACCGCGCTTCACCGGACATCCCAGCGGCAACTGCCGGTGGTCATGGTAGGCGCGGGGCTGCCGCAAATCCGAGGGAGACTCGGTAGCGCGAAGTCATACGCCGAGAGACTGTTCGACTTCCCCGAAATCGGGGCGCTTTCGGTCGACGATGCCAGGCTCGCAATCGCCAAGCCTGCCCTGGACGAAGGGGTCGAGATACAGCCTGACGCGCTCGACGCCATCGTCTCCAGGACTAAAGGCTACCCATACTTCCTGCAGGAGTGGGGAAAGCGCGTGTGGGACGTCGCCGACAGCTCTCCGATTACGATTGCCAATGTCGAGGTAGCGTCGGACCAGGCGATGGCCGCACTGGACGAGAGCTTCTTTCTCGTGCGGTTCGACAGGCTCACCCCCACCGAAAAGACATACCTGCGAGCGATGGCCTATCTCGGCCCAGGCCCACACCGATCAGGAGACATTGCCAGCGCTATGGACCGCCCCGTGACCTCGCTGGCGCCCACCCGCAGCCAGCTCATAGGCAAGGGCATGATCTGGAGTCCGAGGCACGGCGATACCGCGTTCACCGTCCCCATGTTCGACGAGTTCATGCGCCGGATCATGCCCGGGGAGTAGGCAGTGTTGACATTTCCCATCATTCCCGCGAAGCTTGTCCCCGTGGAAACGGGGAGCGGGAATCCAGGCGCCTTTGGAAGCAGACATCGCCTCCATTCTGGGTTCCAGCCTGCGCCAGAGTGACGAAACTGGGTTGTTGAGCTGCCTGATAATCAAATGTCAACACTGCCTAGTACTCTGCCCAGTTTTAGAGCGTGCCTACCATCATGGGAAGCTCCATCAGCGTCTCAATACGCGGGCAGTCCCGATAGCCGGTGTGATTGCGGTCCCTGTCGAGAAGAACAGGTTGAATCCCAACGTTCCTTGCGCCATCGACGTCGGACGACAACTGATCGCCTACGTGGACCGCGTCCATGGCATCAACTCCGGCTCTTCGAAGAGCTTCGTGAAAGATTGGAGGATGAGGCTTCTCAACTCCCACTTCACCAGACGTGACTGCCAAGTCCAGGCATGGTGTCAGTCCCATGTTTTCAGCCAGCTCATTTCCCGGCACGTTCATGTTGGATATCAGTCCCAGCG
>JAKZVY010000144.1:0-5507 GCA_047515825.1 Dehalococcoidia bacterium | reverse complement strand
GAGTCGGGGGAGTAGCGCGCTGACACAGCCTCATGACCAGTTTAACGGCGCTCTTACCAGCGGAGCTCCGAGAGGGGGGCCTTGCCGTCCGGCGGCGGGCCGTCGCTAATGACGTGCCCGCTGCTCATCTCGACAACCCTGTCGGCGATGCGCGATATCTCGCGGTTGTGGGTTACCACCAGAACGGCGCGCCCGGCAGATGCCTGTGCTATGAGCAGCTCGAGTATCTGCGCCCCGGTCCTGAAATCGAGCTCGCCGGTCGGCTCGTCGGCCAGCAGCACGGGGTTCCCGGTGGCCAGCGCCCTGGCAATCGCGACGCGCTGCTGCTCGCCGCCCGACAACTCGTGTGGGAAGTGGTGAGTCCGGTGTCCGAGTCCCACGGCCTCGATCACCGACTCTGGGGATACGATGCCGCGCTTTCCCGCGACGTCCATACCGAACTCGACGTTCTCCAGTGCGGTGAGGCCCGGGAACAGGTTGAAGCTCTGGAATATGAAGCTCACGGTCTGGCGTCTGAGGGCGAAAAGCTCCGAGCGCGAGACGTTGGTGATGTCGCGCCCTGCCACAGAGACGCTCCCCGATGTAGGCGTGTCCAGAGCGCCGATGATGTTCAGCAGCGTCGTCTTGCCGCTCCCCGAAGGGCCGAGAACAACGACGAACTCGCCGTCGGCAACATGAAGGTCCACGCTATCCAGCGCCCGCACCTCGACGGGGCCGATCTGGTAATGCTTGGAAACTCCGATCAGATCTATCAAGACCTCAAACCCTCTCCGGCCCGTGCGCCCGGACGATCCGGTCGCGCCGTTTCAAGTGACCTAGCACCCTTGGGCACTTTACCACATAGCCCCCGCTCTTGGAGACTTGGTCAAGACAGACCCCGCTCGTGACTCTGGGTGTCGCAAGTATGTCGCAAGTTCAGGTGACTCCGTTCGCGAGGATGTATTCGAGGCGGTTGGTACTTTCCCGGCGGAGTATCAGGCCCTTCTCCTTCAGGTCCCTGAGGTCTCGTTGGAGCGTCCGGCGCGAAGTCTCGGGGAAAAACTCCTGGAGTTCGGCGATGGTGAGTCTACCGTGCTCTAACACATAACCAAGGGCGAGTGCCTGTCTGTGGGTCAGACCGTGGCGGAACGCGAGAATTTCGCGTCTGATTGCCAATTCCCCTCTCTGCTTGACCTCAGCAAGCTGAGTAGCGAGGCCGACAGTGAAGAACTCTATCCAACCAGTCAGGTCCATGTTCGTCCGCCGTACGTTCTGAATGGCCTCGTAGAAGGCCATCCTGTCACGGTCGTAGTACTCGCTGATCGTGAAGAGCCGCTTGAAGTCGTAGCCAGCGCGATACAGGTACAGCGTTGAAAGCAGTCGGGATGTGCGACCGTTGCCGTCGATGAACGGGTGGATGTGAACGAGTTGGAACTGAGCGATGGCGCTTACGATGACGGGGTGTATGTCGTTTGGTCGGTTCAGCCAAGTGACAAGCTCGCGCATGAGTAAGGGTACGTCTTGTGCTCGAGGCGGCGTGTATATCGTCTCGCCGGTAGCGGAGTTGATGACGTAGTTCTGCACGCGCCGATAATGGCCGGGTGCTGCGGATTCACCACGGACTCCGGCAACCAAGCGCCTGTGGATTTCGAGTATGAGCCCCTCGGTGATCGGACCGCCGTCGTCCAGATAGGAGCTTACGAACTCAAAGGCGTCGCGATAGTTGAGAAGCTCGCGGGTATCGTCCGGGTCGGCCCCTGGAACAGCGCGGCCTGCCAGAAGGTCACTGGCCTCATCGATTGTAAGCCGAGTTCCCTCGATATGTGTCGTATGGTGCGCTTCGAGGAGGAATGCGCGCGCGCGCATGGCGTCGATCCACTCATCCGAAAGGCTCGCCGCTTCGAGGAACCCACGAGCGCGCTCGATCTCGGTCAGGGCCGCGGTTACCGCGTTGGTGATGGAGAAACGGGGGGCGAAGGTCATTTTTTGAGCAGTGTTGACGTGTGGGATATGGGTGGTCTAACAGACAAACTGCGTTGTCCCAGCGTTGGTGGGAATCCCGCAGCGTTCACTCTCCAACATTCACCAGTCGCTATGTGCTGATGTCGCAAGTTCATAGGGTTGGCGCTTGGATCAGTTGAAGATCAGGAATGCCGGAGAAGTCGCGGTCATGTGACGCGAGCGGGCAATCCAGAGAAATCGCCGTCGCCGCAATCCAAGCATCCGCCTCCTGTAATTCTCGTGCCGCATCCTTCTGTTCACTACGCAATCGGGCGCATAGTTCGACGATTTCAGGGTTCGGCCAAATGATCTCGTACTGCTCAAGATGGCGAGCGAGATCGTTCTTCCGTCGGTCGCCCCATCTCCCTGAGTACGCTCCGTACCAGAGCTCCTCCAGCGTCTGGAACGAGATGAGCACGCGGCGCCCGCGAATTTGTTCCAGGTAGAAATGTGCCCTGTAGTCTCCACCGAAGACGTATGAAATCACGTTGGTGTCCACTACTACCAATCCAAACGTTCCTTCTGCCCTGCGTCGCGACCTTCGTGGATGATGCCGACAAACTCGTCCACATCGAAAGGTTCACTCGCGGTGACTATCTTCTCAGGATCGAACATCTTTGGGTTGGGATCGTTCAAGAACTCGTCCAGGTCAAAAGGTTCCCGGCAAGAGCGTGTCTCGCTGATGCGATTGACGTGGACCGTATGCCAGTCGCCGTCGTTGGTAAACTTCCCTTGACCTCTGACCTCGACATACTGTGTGGCCAACCGCAGTATGTCCTCGCCGTGTGCTGCGTCGAACCGCAACTGGACGTAGTTGCCGACACTGCGGTGGAGCTGCGCCGTCCTCTTGTTCCAGTTCACTTCCTTTAGCCATCCATGTAAGAGTGCCCCTTCAACTTGATCCACCACCATCTGATCCCTTTTTGTGCGTCGGAGCGTGCGTCGGAACTCTACGAATCGTCCGTTGTATGGCTCGCCGAGCCTGACTACGCTGACATCCGGCGATAGATCTGAGCTGATGGCGTGCAGCTCATTGGCGACAGCCTCAGGGAAGGACTCATCCTCGGCCTGCCAATTAAGGATCCTGTTCAGCGCGCGCTGACCATAGTGCTCCTGGTGCCTCTGAGGGTCAGTGGGTGGGGAGAGAATGAGCTCTGCGACGAGCGGCCCGGGGTATATAGCACACAGTCTGAGCATGCTCTGCTGTCGGAACATCTTCGACGGTCTTCCACGTTTATGTTCGATACCGGCGAAGTGACCGACCATCAGCCTCAAGGCGCGTTGCACATGCTGAAGTGTTTTTTGGAGGTCATCCAAGGGCACTCCCGAGTCCACACCTGGCCCTTCGAATGTCACGTTTAATTCGGTCTGGGCCATCACCACCACCTCCCGCAATTAGTGTGTAAATGGATAGTGAATAGCTGAATCTCAGTAACAAGGTTCTTGGTACTGTTTGGTGTGGTAGCGCATACGGGACTCGAACCCGTGTCTCCACCTTGAAAGGGTGGTATCCTAGCCCCTAGACGAATGCGCCGAGTACGGCAGGGGCCTCCGGGCCCCCTGGGCATGAATGTCTGGTAGCGCATACGGGACTCGAACCCGTGTCTCCACCTTGAGAGGGTGGTGTCCTCGGCCGCTAGACGAATGCGCCACGCTGGAAACTGCTGCTTGCGGGATTCGTTGGCTGGGGATAGAGGATTCGAACCTCTGCTTACAGATCCAGAGTCTGTCGTCCTACCGCTAGACGAATCCCCAGAGAATCGAACTCTCCCGGCTCTGTGGAATTATAGCAAGGCGGTTTTACGTTGGCAAACGAGGGGTGCCAGCTTTAGAATAGCCGCGTGAAATTACCCGACACTTGGAGATGTGAATGGCCTTAGCTGGAACGCCCACAGCCGGAATAACAACGGGCAGCGACCTGATAGCCAGCGCGCTCGAACTGGAGGGTGTCGATACCGTCTTCACGCTCGCGGGCGACCATATCCTGCCCACGCTGGACACGATGTCGGACCGCGGATTCCGGTTCATCGACACGCGGCACGAGCAGGCCGCCGCGCACATGGCCGACGCCTGGGGCCGAATTACCGGCAGGCCCGGAGTCGCCATGTACACCACTCCGGGGTTCGCCAACGCCATGCCCGGACTGGCCAACGCCATGCACTCCGGCAGCCCTCTCCTGTCGATAAGCGGAAGCGCGGAGCTACACGAGCTCGGCAGAGGTGCGATGCAGGAGATAGACCAGGTCGGCATGGCGCGGCCCGTGACCAAGTCCGCCTGGATGGTGACAGACGCCCGCCGGATACCGGACATGATAGCTACCGCGCTCCGAGTGGCATACGAAGGCCGTCGGGGGCCGGTGCATCTGACCATTCCGGTCGATATCCAGCAGCAGGTCGTGAGCGAAGCCGAGGTCTCGCTCTTCAGCCCTGGCGAATACCGAGCCCAAGGGGCTACGTCCGCACCGAGCGAAAAGGTGCGGGACGCGGTGGCGATACTGCGCGATGCCGAGCGTCCGCTGATCATCGTGGGCAGCGCGGGCGCCTACTCCGGTTCGGGAGAGGCGCTGCAAGAGCTAGCGGAGACGGCTCGGCTGCCGCTGATGACCGAGGGCGACGCGAGAGGTCTAGTGCCGGACACGCATCCGTATTGCTATGGGTTCTTCGACTCAGGGCTGAACCGCGCTGCACGGCTTCTCAGAGAGGCCGATGCTGTGGTGTTGATGGGACGCAAGCAGGACCTGATCGTCGGCTACGCCCTGCCTCCGACGATCTCTCCAGACGCGAAAGTGATCCAGATAGACCCGTCCGGCGCCGAGATAGCTCGTAATCGCGGCGTGGCGGTCGGGATAGCTGGGGATGTGGAGGCGGTGACCCGACAGATGGCGGATGAGGCGTCAAAGTACGATTGGAGCGATCGCACCGAGTGGCGTGCACGGCTCGAAGCGGAGAGGTCCGCGCAGGCCGAATCGCTCGACGCGTTGGCCAAGCACGAGTCGCCGATGCACGCGATGTACGTCCACAAGGCCATCCGCAACCACATCCGAGACGACGACTTCGTGGTCTACGACGGAGGCGACTTCTGCCACTTCGGGAGGGCGTCCGCACCTGCCATGTCTCCCAGGACCTGGTTGTACCTGCCGACCTCCGGTATGCTTGGTCAGTCTCTGCCAACGGCGCTCGCCGCGAAGCTCGCATATCCGAACCGGCGGGTGTTCATGTTTACGGGCGACGGGGCGTTCGGGTTCAACGGGATGGAGTTCGACACCGCCGTCAGGCACAATCTGCCGATAATTGGCATAATGGGCAACGACTCGGCGTGGGGGATCGACAAGCAGATACAGGTCGGCGTCTTTGGCAAGCCGGTTGTGACCGACCTGCTCCCGTCGCGTTACGATCAGGTGGTCAAGGGCCTGGGCGGCTATGGAGAGCTGG
This sequence comes from Dehalococcoidia bacterium, assembly GCA_047515825.1. Classification (GTDB taxonomy): domain Bacteria; phylum Chloroflexota; class Dehalococcoidia; order Lucifugimonadales; family UBA1123; genus VXRN01. The sequence goes on along the minus strand of JAKZVY010000144.1, from coordinate 96 downwards.
TTGAGCACCCGGACGAGCTTGACCAGGCGGTCGAGCGGGCGATCAGGCTAGACCGTCCTTCGCTGCTGAACGTGCGTATCCAGAGCGCCATCAGCC
>JAKZVY010000143.1:0-11471 GCA_047515825.1 Dehalococcoidia bacterium | reverse complement strand
GTCTGGGAGTATGTCGATGTCATCCTCGGTGCGGCGTGCGCGGGTTTCGAGGCAGACGACGAAGCGACGCTGGTCTCATGATAATTTGAAGTGCTGGCTTAAATTATCATGATATTTTAAAGTGCCGGTTTAGATTATCATGATCCTCCCCCAAGCTCAAGCTGAGAGAGTATAATGTGGGGCGATACACCACGGCGCATAAAGTTTGCTGGGCAGACAACAGGAGGAAACGGAATGACATTGAAGATATCGGTTATCTCAGGCAGTGGGGAAGCTGACACAGAGCTTATCGAGGAGCAGATCCATGGACTGGACTACGAGCTCGAAAAGTTCGCGTGTGCCAGCGACGGCGAGACCATCGAGGCCATGGCGGGCGCGGACATCGTGATCAACGCGGGTGTGCCGTTGTCACGCGAAGTGATCGAGGAGACGGAGGGCGTGCAGGCGATTCTCGTCGGCAGCCACGGATTCAACCACATCGACCACGAGGCGGCGACCGACCAGGGGATCATGGTGGTCAACTCGGCGGGCTTCTGTAGCGAGGAGGTCTCCAACCACGCCATCATGCTTCTGCTGGCGTGCGCGAAGAAGCTCACCCAGCTCAACGACCTCGTCAAGGCGGGCAAGTGGGGCGCGTCCCGCGCCGTCGTTATGCCAATGGTACCGATCTATGACCAGACTCTGGGACTGGTGGCATTCGGGAACATCGCCCGAGCCACGGCCCGTAAGGCGCAGGCATTCGGGATGGACGTCATCGCGTACGATCCCTATTGCCCGCCCTGGATTGCTAGGGAGTACCGAATTCGGCTGGTCGACAGCCTCGAGGAGCTTGCCGCGGAGTCGGACTTCATCTCGGTCCACACGCCGCTCAACAACGAGACTAGGGGACTTCTGAGCGAGAGCTTCTTCAGGGCGATGAAACCGACGGCCTACTTCGTTAACACCTGTCGGGGCCCAGTAGTGGACGAGGCGGCGCTGATCGCGGCGCTTCAGAACGGGGAGATCGCGGGCGCCGGACTCGACGTGTTCGAAGAGGAGCCTACCTATCCGGAAAACCCGCTGCTGAAGATGGATAACGTCGTCGTTACTCCGCACTCGGCAGGCACGTCCAACATGTCGCGTATCAGGTCGGGGGTGCAGGTTGGCCAGGAGACATCCCGATTGCTGAACGGGACGTTCCCGATGTCGGTCGTCAATCCTGAAGTGCGCCACAGCATCGAGGGCCGTCCGGCAGCAATCAACGTCTAGACGATCTGACTCGAGGTAACACAAAAGGGGCATGCTGGCGTGCCCCTTTCGGCGCTAGCGGTCAGCCCTCTTCGGGTGTGGCGGCCAGGGACTCCGGCGACTCCAGCTTGGCGCTGAGGGTGCGCATAAACTCGGCGACGGGCACTCCGTCGAGTGCGCGGTGGTCGAATGTCACACTCAGGTGCATCATTGAGCGTACTGCGATCTCGCCCTGCCGGACGACTGGCTTCTGCTGTATGCGTCCAAGTCCAAGTATCGCGACCTGCGGAGGATCGATGATCGGCGTAAAAGCGTCGATATCGTAGTTGGACAGCGATGTCACGGTGAAGCCGGCGCCCGTCACGTCATCCAGGGCGAGTTGACCCTTCCTCGTCTTGTCCGCCAGGGTGCGCATACCGCGGGCCACGCCCAGCATGTCCAGGGAGTCCGCGCCTCTGAGGACGGGCACCACCAGGCCGTCCGGAACTGCCACCGCAACGCCGATGTTCACGTCTCTGAGCAGGAGCACCTCTCCATCGACCAGGTGAGAGTTGAGCCTAGGATGAGCCTTAAGTGCGTCGGCCACGGCGGCAATGATGATGTCCAAATCCAGGGGACGCAGACGGTGGGGTCTCCAGACGGAGACCAGCGCCTCTCGAAGATTAAGCAACTCGGTAACGTCCACCTCGGTGGTAAGTGTCACCTGGGCCATGGTGCTGACGCTCATGGACATACGGTCTGCGATAGTCTTGCGAAGACCCGACAGAGGAACCACTTCGCTCACGGCGTCGGCACGCGCGGCGGTGGAGTCCCGCTCGGCGATAGCCCGCTCCACGTCCGCGACGAGAATTCGACCGGCTGGACCCGAACCTGATAGGTCATCCAGGTCGATGCCTTCCTGTCGGGCGAGCATCCTCGCGCGGGGGACGACCTGGACTTTGGGCCGTTTTCCCGCGTCGATGGCATCGCGTATGTCCTGCTCGGTAATGCGCCCGCGCGGGCCTGTCCCCGTCACATCGTCGAGAGAGATGCCGCTGTCGCGGGCGAGCCGCCTAGCCACCGGCGTGACCTGCGGGGCGGACCCGGCGCCTGCTCTCGGTGACGGCCTGCGCACGCGCCTGCGGGTGGCGGTCCGGGGTGCTGCGTCTCCCGGTTCGGGCCGGGGCGGGTTTTCGCCCGGCGCTCCAATGACCGCAATGATCTCTCCGACCTTTGCCAGCGAGCCTTCGGCGGCGATGATATGTGCAACGACGCCGCTGGCGGGCGATTCGAGCTCGGAGTTGATCTTGGCCGTCTCGACCTCGACCAGAGGCTGTCCCTGGGCGATCTCGTCGCCCTCGCTGACGAGCCACTTGGTCAGCGTCCCGTCTTCCATGTTCATGCCCCACTGGGGGAGCAGTACGTTGGTGGCCATGGCGGGTCCTTCAGTATGACTGTGGCTTGGGATCTAGTCCAGGGTGGCGTAGATAGCGTCCGTGATTTTTTCCTCGTTGGGATAAACCTCGGACTCGAGGGCAGGGCTGAACGGGAAGTGGCAGTCGAGGCTGGCGACCCTCTGGATCGGACTCTGGAGACTCCAGAAGCCCTCCTGCGCGACCATCGCGGAGATCTCGGAGGCGACGCTGCAGCTCTTGTGGGCCGGGTCCACGATGACCAGACGGCCAGTCTTCTCGACCGAGTCGAGTATGGTCCTGGTGTCTAGGGGGACTATCGTCCTCGGGTCGATCACCTCGACGGATATGTCCTCCTCGTCCAGCGCCTCGGCGACGGACAGCGCCCTGAGTACCATGCCGGACAGCGCGACCACGGTGACGTCGGTGCCCTCGTGCTTCACGTCTGCGACCCCGAACGGCACGGTATGATCGCCGTCCTCGACCTCACCGCGGGTCCCGGTCAAGGAGTTGTCCTCAAAGAACATCACCGGGTCGTTGTCCCGGACGGCGGTCTTCAGAAGACCCTTGGCGTCGGCAGGAGTTGAGGGGAGAGCGATTTTCAGCCCCGGCATGTTCATGATCATGGGATAGGGTCTGTCCGTGTGGTGAGCTGCGCTGTTCGCGCCATAGATCATGCCCCATCTGTAGACGACGGGCAGGTTTACCTGTCCACCGAACATGAAGCGCATCTTTGCGGCCTGGCTGATCATCTGGTCCATGGCCACCCACATGAAGCTGGCCAGCGACTGGACGATGGGCCTCATGCCCACCGCGGCGGCTCCGACGGCAGCGCCCATGAATCCGTTCTCGGACAGAGGCGTGTCGATGACACGGTCGCCAAACTCCTGCGACAGCCCGCCTGTCACACCGTAGATGCCGCCACGGATGCTCTCGCCCATGATGAACACACTTTCATCCCGGCGCATCTCTTCCTTGATTGCGATGTTCAGCGCGTCGGCGTAAGTCATTTCTGGCATGGCTCGTCTTCTCCTGCTAGGAAGATTTTCACCCTCACCCCGTATCGGAGTACGGGGCAGGCTCTGGTCCTCTCCCATCGAGGGAGAGGAGGCTTTTGTGCTTCCGTCGTCAGCGCGAAGCTACACAGGCAGAGGGTCTGCGTACAAATCGGTCAGAAGGTCTTCAACTTTGGGGTATGGGCTTTCACGGGCGAACTGGAGGGCTTCGGCAATCGTCTCCGCCACTTCCGTACGCACTCCTTCGATCTCGTCCTCGGAGGCGATGTCCTGCTCAACGAGCCAGCGAGAGTGGAGTAAGATCGGGTCGCGCAGACGCCAGCGCTCGAGCTCCTCATCGGTCCGGTAAGGCTCACGAATGATACGCGCGAGTCCCTCGGAGTGGTCCTCGAAACGATAAGTCCGGGCCTCGATCAGCGTTGGCCCTAGTCCGGCCCGACCTCTCTCCACCGCCTGGACGGTCGCCTCGTACATGGCGAGCACGTCCTGCCCATCCACAAGCACGCCGGGCATGTTGTAGGCAACGGCGCGGTCGGATATGTTCTCCACCGCGACCGAGTCCCTGAAGCTGGTGGTCACCGCGTACTGGTTGTTCTCACACAGGAAGATGACGGGCAGGCTCCAGATGGCAGCCAAGTTCATCGCCTCGTGACAGGCGCCCTGGTTGCTGGCTCCGTCCCCGAAGAAGGCCACGACGACCCTGTCGTTGCCCTGCATCTTGCTGCCCAGGGCCGCGCCAACCGCCACAGGCAGGGCCGAGGCGACGATGCCGGACTCGCCCAGGATGCCGATATCGAAGTCGGCAAGATGCATCGAGCCACCTTTGCCCTTGCAGTATCCGGTGGCTTTACCCAGAAGCTCAGCCATGGCGCGCCTCACGTCCCCACCCTTGGATATCGGGTGCCCGTGCGAGCGGTGGTTCCCGGTGATGTAGTCGTCGTCGCGCAGCGCGGCGCACGCGCCAACAGCGACTGCTTCCTCGCCGATGTAGCAGTGAGCCATGCCCAGAAGCTCGCCTCCCCGGGCAAGCTGCTTCACGTTCTCCTCGAACTCGCGAATTAGCATCATCCGCCGCAGCATCAGCATGTAGAGGTCACGCTCTTGGTCCATTTTGGCCTCCCCTGATATGGCAGACTTGATACGGGCCGAGTTGCCCAAGCGCCCACCGACCATGGTCGGACAGATCCCTCAGGCAACTCGTCTCTGCCTGCTCCGCTCGCATCTTATCCCAAGCGTCGTTCAGAGACAACAGCAGAGCCGAGGCGTATAGCTACGGCAAGGTGACGGTGGTCGAGGCGGCTGGTCTGAACATCTGTGATGGGCACAGGGCCGGTCTATGGATTAACGACTTTCACGTCGTTTAGGTCTACCAGTCCCTGCTCAGCGCCACTGGCTGTGCGTCAACGGCCGAAAATAGCAAGTATGCGGCTGAAAACTACAAGTATGATGGCCCATGCCTTACATACGCCCCTTTCTACCGGAGAGTGTCATGCTGCGTGCCACCGGCTGTGCATCAATGGCCGAAAATAGCAAGTATGCCGCCGTAAACTACAAGTATCAGGTCCCATGCCTCACCTATGCCCTTCTTTTAGGGATTATATCCAATTTTACCCATGAGCCTTACCTGCGACCGCTTGTCCTGCTTCGCGGGCTGGATAGGCTTGACTGGCCTGACCAGGGCCTTGATCACGTTCTCGAACGTGTCGGGGATCGGCGGAACGACCTTGGGCGGACGTCCCGGCTTCTTTGTCATGCGAGGAGTCTCACGATGGTGGCGACCGCAGCCATACCTGCGAGCTGCAAGAGCGCCATACGCAGGGTTAGGTCGGCCTTCAGGTTGCCAATGTCGGACTTCAACTCGGCCAAGTCAGCCTTTGTAGCATAGTGCTGAAGGCGTACGTCAAGTTCTTCCCTGAGCTCGGATCTCGTGATCGGATGCTCAACTGTCGCCATACGCTCCCTCCTGCGCTCCTACTGACGCACCAGCGCAACGGAGTCGAATCGACTCCCGCCACAGCCGAGCTGCTTACCAAACTGAATACAGCTTTACAGAGTGCCTGCCATGGACACAGGGCCAGTCTAGGGGTTAACGCCGGCCACATCGTTGAGGTTTACCAGTCCCTGCTCCAACCCACGCATGAGAACGTATGGCTGTAGAACTGGGTCCGTAAACCTATACCTGTAGCTGTGGGACTCTCCCAGTTTCTGAAGAACCGAACCTCTCTTGGCTTCGCACAGTCCATGCAAGTGACGCACGTATGATGGGATGTCCTGATCACGTCCCATGATCCTTGAGTATGTAGATCGGATGTCTGCGGCACGAAAGTAACCCAACTGATCGGTTGGCGCTAATGAGCAGGCTAAGAGAACCTGGAAGAAGAAGTTCTGTCTTCGCGGACTGGCAGTCGCCAGGTCAAAAGCTCGTATGACCGTCTGTTGCGACTCCAGCACTATCCCCTTGATGGCCTCTGCCACATCTTCGGTTTCGATCCTCCGGCTTCTTCTGTCTATGGCAGCGCGTCCTGCCGCCATTCCCAGGGCGTGAACATAATTGGGCAAACCGAGTGACACACTGCAAATCTGCGAGACCCCCTCACGCGATATCTGCATTCCGACCGTCTCGATTCCGAAGTTGATGATCGCCTCCAATTCTTCGACGGTCATTCGTGGCAGATGAATTTGAACGAGGCACCGGTTTATGGACTCATGCTCTGTGATCAGGTCATCAACGTCATCCGCGACACCCACGAGTATCAATGTCGTGTCCACGTCGAAGTCTGACAAGGTCTTGACAGTATCGGCGAACAGAGTATCTATATCGGGGTCTTGAATCCGATCAAACTCATCAACTATCAGGATGAGTTTTCGTTCATCCCCTTTGCGGAGAGTGTCAAACACGTCGTCTAGCGTGAGACGGTCGTATTCGCCTTTGGTGGGAAGTCCAATCTGTCTGAACAGAGAATTCCATATCTGCGTGTACGTTGTCTCACCGTAACAGTTCACCCTTGCGCTTGCGATGGTTTCCGATGTGAACGGTCCCAGGTAGGATGACAGTACGTTTGCGAGTGAGGTCTTCCCGACCCCTCGCTCGCCGTAGATGATGGCATGCTGCCCAGCTTGGTTGGCAGCGTCGATGAGACGCCTCATTATGGCGTGACGGCCATGAAAGAAGTCCTTGCGGTTAACGGCCGTAGCCGGGCTGAAGGTCTGACTCAGCCTAACTTCCCACTCTTCCCATTGGAGAACTTCATGGATCATGTCACCAATGGTACATCAATGGCTGAAAATAGCAAGTATGCAGCCGTAAACTACAAGTCATAGGTCCCACGCCTCACCTACGCCCCTTTCTACAGGAGAGTGTCATGCTCCGTGCCACCGGCTGTGCATCAATGGCCGAAAATAGCAAGTATGCAGCCGTAAACTACAAGTATGGTGTCCCACGCCTCACCTACGCCCCTTTACATCGAAGAGTCTTATGGCCCGTGCTCGGTGACCCTTCCCTGATCCGCCACGTCCACTGACATGATCGTCGACGGCCGATGCGCGATCGCAATGGTGGTGCCGCTCTTCATCATCAGACCCAAGCGCTTGTCCTCGATTTCTATCTATATCAGAGGCTGCTGGACTTGGCCGAGCCATTTCCTTGACAATCGTGCCGTGTGACTTATAATTTCCAACGTCTAGGAATCTCTTGAATGCTAAGGAGAATTGCTATGGTCGCCATCGAGAGCAAGCAGGACTTGAAGCTCATGACCCACCTTCTCAGGCGAGCAGGATTTGGGGCGACCCCGGACGAGTTCGACCAAGCGATGGACAAAGGGTATGACGCCGTTCTGGACGAGCTGTTGAACCCCGCCGGGGACGACATCCTACCGAATGACCTGATACGCCGGTATCACGTCGACCAGTCGGACCTGCGCGGCGGGGCTGTGGCATACTGGGTCTACCGGATGGCCGTGACCGACTACCCCTTGCGCGAGAAGATGTGCCTCTTCTGGCATCGCGTGTTCGCAACCGCGTCCTATAAGCTCATTCAGGGCCGGGTGGTGATCAGCCAGATCGACATGTTCCGAGACCACGGGATGGGCAACTTAGACAATCTGCTCGTCCGGCTCTCCCGCGATCCCGCCATGATCATGTGGCTGGACAACCAGGACAATCACAAGGGATCAATAAACGAGAACTACGGGAGGGAGTTGCTGGAGCTGTTCTCCATGGGGGTCGGCAACTACACGGAAGAGGATATCAAGGAGTGCGCGAGAGCATTCACCGGTTGGCGGGTCGTCAACCCGGCCTACATGTCGATCAAGATGAACAACAACACCTCACGCCCTTACGGCAACATGACTTGGCAGTTCGAATACGACGACGAGGACCACGACCACGGCCAGAAGACTATTTTGGGCGAGACGGGTGACTTCAACGGCGAAGACGTCGTCGAGATTATTTGCAGGCAAGAGGCCACGCCGCGATACATCGCTCGTCACCTCTACCACTACTTCGTGGCCGACGAGCCACCGGTGCCCCAGTGGCCGCATACCCCGCCCGCGAATCCTGACGCGATCGACGCCATGACCGACGCATACTTCGAATCTGACCACAGTATCAAGCACATGCTCAATGCCCTGTTCACGTCCGACTTCTTCAAGGAGGAGGCCTTCCGCTACGCTAGGACCAAGAGCCCCGCTGAAATGGTGGTGAATACCCTACGGCTCGCCGGTAGGATGGAGCTCCCCTGCTATGAGACCTACGATGCGGCTCGCGCCAGCTCCGGCATGGGCCAGGCACTGCTGGGGCCCCCGAGTGTCGAGGGCTGGCAGGGCGGCAGCGAGTGGATAAATACCGGGACATACGCCGAGCGAGTCAACTTCGTGACCAGAGTCCTTGGCGACCCTGCGAGGCCGGGGGTGAAGGGGATTATCGATCGCATCAACCGCGCTGCCGGGGCCGGCGACATCTCCGCGGACGGACTGGTGGACGCCTGTCTCGACGTCCTCGGCCCGCTGGAGGTCCTGGACAGCACGAGGGCAAATCTCGTGGACTTCGCGAGCACCTATGGACGGCTTAGCTTCTCCGACGAGGGGACGGCCGCCGATACCGAGGAGGCGGTCGTGACCCTCATCCAACTGATCGTGTCCACCCAAGAGTACCAGATGGCGTAGGGTCACGGCCAGACTACTAGGAGACAGGTCGGTATGACTACAACCACGCTCAATCTTCAATACGTCGACAACGTTGGCTTCATGGCGGACAACGGAGGCCGGGGCTTCCATCTTCCAACCGCCATGGTCATCAGGGGCGATGGCCGCGTCTTCGTCGCCAGCCGCAGCAGCTTGAACCAACTTGTGATCGTGGGAATCCAGATGGTATCTCGGAACCACGATTTCTACGGCCAGATCGGTCGCCACGGCAGGGAGCCGGGCCAGATGATCGGCCCCACCGCCCTCGCGCTGGACGGTGACGACAATCTGTACCTGGCGGATGACTTCCTTCAGAGAATTACCGTGTACGACCGCGGCGGCGACGTAGTCACCACTTGGGGTAGGCAGGGCAGCGGAGACGGCGAGTTCAACGCTCCGTCCGGCTTGGCGTTCGACCGCGACGACAACATGCTTCTCGTCGATCACAGGAACCACAGGATCCAGCGGCTCACCAAGGACGGTACATACATCTCCCAGTGGGGATCGTTCGGCGACGGCGACGGTGAGTTCAACCTCCCTTGGGGCATAACACAGGACCGCGACGCCAACGTGTTCATCGCCGACTGGCGAAACGACAGGATTCAGAAGTTCACTCCCGACGGCGAGTTCGTCGCGAAGTACGGCGCCCCGGGCACCGGTGACGGCCAGCTCCGCAGGCCCTCCGATGTCGCGGTGGACTCGGAAGGCAACTTGTGGGTCGCCGACTGGGGTAACCAGCGGCTGCAGGTCTTGGATCCCGAAGGCAACTTCATTGCGAAGGCGCGTGGGGAGGCTGACCTGAGCGTGTGGTCGCAAGAATACATGACGGCACAGAAGGACGAAGAGCTGGCGCGCTCCAGCTACGTGCCCGTCTTCGAGGTGGACACCGACGACATCAACGAAGAGTCGGCCCGTATCGAGCCATACTTCTGGGACCCGGTCGCGGTCGCGGTGGACGACGAGGGCTGCGGCTACGTGTTGGAAACAGGCAGACACCGATTCCAGATATACGAGCTGGCATAGAGTTCCGGGGAATAGCGCGACCGCTAAAACGCATTTGGAGGAGACATCGTGAGTGACAGCAATAACCGCAAGATCGTCGTCGCCCAGCTATCGGGCGGAAACGACTATCTGAACTGCGTGGTCCCGTACACCAACCCGCTCTACTACGACAACCGTCCGCTGGTCAACATCCCAGAGGACCGGGTGATCCCGCTGGACGACAACTACGGTCTAAATCCGTCGATGCAGCCGATCAAGGAGCTGTACGATCAGGGCAAGGTTGCGGTCATCCATGGCACCGGCTACCCGGTGCCGAACAGGTCGCACTTCCGGTCGATGGACATCTGGCACACGGCGGAGCCGACGACGGTCTCCCTCGAGGGGTGGCTTGGACTCGCGCTGAAGCAGATGGACCCTAAGGGCGAGAACGCGGTTGCAGGCGTAAACTTCGGCGCGGGTTTGTCGAAGGCGATGGCCGCGCCGGGTGTGCCCGTCGCCTGCGTCAGCAGCCTGGACTCCTACGGACTCATGACGCACATGCAGGACGACGCCCTCCGTGAGAAGGTCCTCGACGTCTTCAAGAACATGTACTCCCAGGCAATTGGAAGCGGCCCGGTCATGGACTACCTGACGCAGACCGGGCTGGATGCCCTTCGCGGCGCCGACATAATCAACAGCGTCGTGCCCAAGTACTCCTCGACCGTCGAATACGCTCCCAACTCCTTCGCCAAGGCGATGAAGAGCGCCGCGCAGGTCCTGCAGGCCGACATCGGCACTCGCGTCTGCTACACCCAGCACGGCAGCTTCGACGCGCACACAAACGGGATCAACCTGCAGGCAGGGCTGCTCACCGACGTCTCAGGCGGAATCTACGACTTCTACACCGACATGAAGGAGCACGATCAGAGCGACGACGTGCTCATCTTCGTCTTCTCGGAGTTCGGACGCCGCGTCAACGACAACGGCGACGGGACAGACCACGGGTCCGGCGGGGTCGCGTTCGTCATCGGCGACGGCGTGCGGGGCGGCCACCACAGCTACTACCCCTCCCTGCACTCGAAAGACCTGGTCGAAGGCGACCTGGCTTTCAACCTCGACTTCCGCAGCGTGTACACCGAGCTGCTTGAGGACTGGCTGGAGGTCGATGCCAGGCCAATTGTGAAGGGCGAGTACGAAAAGGTGGGCTTCCTGAGAAACTAGACTCACAGGGATTTCCAACTCAAAGCCTCCGCCTCTTGTGCGGAGGCTTTTGTAATACCGAGGCCACGCGCTCCCAGCCCTCACCAGCACCTCCTAGCGGCTGAGCACCGTCCCGTCCGACAGGATGATGCCATCTACGAGTCTGCCTAGCTCCCCCCTCCCGCGAAAGCATGTCCCGTACCCGATACGGAGCCTGCCCCTGCCCCGACACGGGGCGGAAGTCCAATACACCCAAGTGTGAATTCTCACGTGTGTGAGTTCACCACATAGCTAGCACTTCTATATCGAGTTTTTAAAAGCCTTGACGGGGGGGGTAATTGTGATATAAAGCCCACATCCCGTCATGGGGGGCGGTCTTGCGCTGTTGCGGACCATCTTGGCCCCTGTTCGAGACGGGGGCAGCCTTTGAGATAAGGAGACAGAGACATGCGTATATCTATTTCAATGCGTTGGCT
>JAKZVY010000142.1:0-3264 GCA_047515825.1 Dehalococcoidia bacterium | reverse complement strand
GCGGGACGGGTTGAGATTAGTATCTACCCAGTCATCGGGGCCAATCAACGCGGCGTCAGTCGGTCAGCTTGATCTGCTTGAGCTTCGGAACGATCATCGGGGTGACGCGGTAGTCCTCCACGTAGTCCTTGATCAGGACGTACCGCTCACCGGTGTACCACAACGGCAGCCAGGGTGCGTCCTGCACTATCATATCTTCGGCGATGTGGTAAAGCTCAAGGCGACGGTTGACGTCCGGCTCGATGCGCGCTTCCTCGAGAATTGCGTCCAGCTCAGGGTTGGAGTAGTTGCCGTGGTTCAGCGAGCTTTCCGTGTGGAACAGGATGTCCAGGAAGTCCTGCGGGTCCGGGTAGTCGGCCTCCCAGCCGAGTCCGGCGTAGGCCTGGAACTTCTGCTGATTGAGGTCCTGGAGGTACGTGGCCCACTCCACCTGCTGGATTTCGACCTCCACGCCCAACTGCTGCTTCCACATCTCTATGACCACTTCGAGGTCCAGCCCGATGGTGCCGCCGGTGCCGGGCACGGTCACGACGATTCTGGGCCTGGTTTCTGGATCGGCGTATTTCGACTCCGCAAGGAGCTGCCGCGCCTTCTCTGAGTCGAACTCCAGGCCGGTAAGCTCGGAGTTGTACCCAGGGAATCCAGGCGGGAGTATCCCGTAGGCGGGTTCGACCAGCTCGGAAAGCACCTCTTTGGCGATTAGCTCCTTGTTCACGGCGTGAGTAAGGGCCTGCCTGAACTTGGGGTCGTCGAACGGCGGCTCGCTAGTGTTGAAGCCGACATAGGAGATGCTGAAGTCCGGCGGGGCTACGACCAGCTCCTTGTTCAGCTCTTCGGATGGGTCGAGGATCCTGTCCAGGTCGAACAGCCCGACTCCGGTAATGTCGATCTCGTCGTTTTCGTACATGGCCATGGCCTGGCCGCCGGCGAGGTTCATCGAGACCGACTCAAGGTACGCCGGCTCGCGGTAGTAGTTCTCGTTGCGCTCCAGAATGATCCTCTCTCCGATGCGGTACTCCTTCAGCCTGAACGGCCCCGACCCGTTCGGCGTGTCCGCCCAGTTGCGGCCGCCGGCCTCCACGTTCTCCTTGTCGAGAACGTATGCCGTCGGATAGGTCAGCTTCGCAAGAAAGTATGCCTTTGGCGCGTCGATCTCGATCTGGAGGGTATGCTCGTCGATGACCTTTATCCCGGAGATATCCGTCTTCTCGCCCTCTAGCACTGCTTCCAGTCCGATGATGTCGGACAGGTAGGTATCGGCCACTGGGGACGCGGTGTCTGGGTTGGCCGACCGCTCGATCGACCACTTGAAGTCGCCGGCGGTTATAGACTTGCCGTCGTGGAACTTGGCGTTGTCACGAAGATAGAAGGTGTACACCATTCCGTCCTCGCTGATGTCCCAACGTTCGGCTATGTCCGGCACAAGCTGCAGATCGGTGTTCAGCGCCACAAGGCCGCTGAAAAGCTCGACCACCAGGCCGGCCGACGTGGTATCGGTGACCAAGTGCGGGTCCAGCGTGGGCGGATCGGCCCAAAGCCTTCGGAAGACGCCGCCGGGGGCGACTTCGCTGCTGGGTGTCTCGCTGGAGGTCTCGACCTTGGCAGCAGGAGGAGGCGACTCGGCAGCGGGGGTACTGGCGGACGCGGCCTGCGCGGTCTGGGCGGCGGGCTCAGCCGGAGTCGGCTCAGCGGTTGGCGTCGCCGCGGCCACGGTCTCTCCGGACTCGACCTCCTCAACCTGCTCGCTGGAGTCGCCGCAGGCCACGGCGGCGAGTGCAGTCAACCCTATCAAAAAGAGTGCTATTCTAATCATATCAATCCCTGCCCTCCCTAGTTCTCTCATAGTTTGATGCCGTGGTTCTCGATTCGGTAACGGCTTACTGTTCTTCGACTTCCTTCGGGGTAGTATCGCCAACCGTCGACTTTAGATACGACATGACGAACTCGTCCAGATCACCATCCAGCACCGCCGAGGTGTCCGAAACGGTGTACTCAGTCCTGTGGTCTTTGACCATCTGATAGGGGTGAAGCACGTAGCTTCTAATCTGGTTTCCCCACTCAGGGGAGATGTGCTCCCCTTTGATTTTCGCCAGCTCTTCCGCCTCTTTCTGCCTCTGGAGCTCCAGCAGACGACTCACCAGGATTCGCATGGCGATCTCTTTGTTCTGGTGCTGCGACCGCTCGTTCTGGCAGCTAACGCGGACTCCGGTTTCTAGGTGGGTGATTCTGACCGCCGTGGCGTTCTTCTGCACGTTCTGTCCGCCGTGTCCGCCCGCCGTGAAGGTGTCGATTCTGATGTCGTCCGGGCCGACCGTTATCTCGCCTCCGACCTCCACCTCTGGCATTACTTCAGCGAGCGCAAACGACGTGTGCCTGGCGTGGTTCCCGTCGAAGGGCGAAATCCTGACCAACCGGTGCACTCCCTTTTCGGCCTTGATGTATCCGTAGGCGAACAGCCCAGAAATATGGATGACCGCGCTCTTGATCCCAGCCTCGTCACCGGCGGACACGTCTAGAACTTCGGCCTTGAATCCCCGACGCTCCGCCCATCGGAGGTACATCCGCATGAGCATCTGCGCCCAGTCCTGTGAGTCCACTCCGCCCGCCCCTGCATGAAGAGCGAGGATCGCGTTGTGATCGTCGTACTCGCCGGAAAGCATGAGCCGGAACTCCAGATCTTCAAGGGTGGAGCCAAGCTCCACCACGTCCTCCGACAGTGCCAGGGTCAGAGACTCGTCCCTCTCCGCGAGGGCGAGGTCGAGCAGCTCATCAAGGTCCCGGGCGCTGGAATCCAGCCCAGTCCAGGACTCCAGCTCGTCCTTGAGGCTCGCCATCCTGCGCATGACCGACTGTGCTCGCTGGTTGTCCTCCCAGATCGATGGGTCGGATGCCTGTCTTTCGAGACGTTCGATCTCAGTCTTCTTGCGGTCAAGGTCAAAGACGCACCATCAGCTCGGATACTCGCGCGCATATCTCGGTGAGCTGTTCTTTTGCGTCTGACATCGACTGAAACCTCGGACTGCTGGGCTGTTCTCTTGGTATAACGCTGCGATTGGGGAATGGGTTACTATCGAGTTCTCGTGCAATTAGATTATAGCAACGGGGATTATCCAGCATCTAGCCTAAACCCGAATCCACCGAAGGACACCGATGGACGGCGTGAGGACAGCGGAAGAGGGGTGAGGGAGCTACCGGGGAGATGGCCTGGGCTCCATTGGGGTAGATGGGAGGTCGGCGGACGGTCTTCAGTCGCCGCACAGGGTC
>JAKZVY010000141.1:0-9427 GCA_047515825.1 Dehalococcoidia bacterium | reverse complement strand
CTGGCGGTCGGCATGGACGCGGCGGAAAACCCATCGGTGGCCATGATCTCCTTTGTCAAGGAAGTGATGCCGTTCTGGTCCGTCGTTGCGCTGCTGGTGCTGGGGATTGTGTTGGTCATGAGCAGCATGGACACGATGCTGAACGGCATCACCAGCACGATCACCCTAGACATCGCTCGCACCAAGCCGGAGCTGGCGGGCAGCTCGCTGCTGCGCTCCTCTCGGGCCATAACCGTGGTGCTGATCCTTCCGGCTATCTTCATAGCCTCAAAGGGGTACAGCGTGCTCTATCTGTTTCTGATTGCGGACCTGGTGTGCGCGGCGGCCATATTTCCGGTGTTCTATGGGCTGTACTCCAAACGCCTGGCAGGCCCAGCCGCGATGGTCAGCGCCCTAGCCGGCCTGATTGTAGGCGCGCTGTTCTTTCCCAACCCCGACTATGGCGCGTGGAACGCTATACCTGGGGCCGGACGCCTCGTGATCAGCTTTGGGGCCGCGCTGGGCGTCTCAGGTGTTCTCAGCATCGCATTTGGATTGGTCGCCCGGATTATGATGCCAGAAGCCACGTTCGACTTCTCACGGCTGCGGGAGAAGGTTGGGCTGATCGAGGGCTAAACCCAAGGGATAGATAGGGTAGGGGAGTTGTTCAGCGGCCCTGCTGGTTTCTGAGGTAGGCGACCAGGTCCCAGCGTTCCGACTCGGTCAGGATGTGACCGTAGATGTCCGTTGTCAGAGAATCTTTACGGCAGCTACTACAGCGGCAACAGTAACGCTGCTCGTGGCGAGAAGCATCGCGCCGAACCGCAATGTTAGCCTCAACTCCAAGTCCTTCAGGTCTGATTTGGTCGCTAACTCACCCATGCTCTCCGCCATGGTCTCGACCAAGGCTTCAAGCTTGACTCTCATCGAATCCCGCCGCAAGTAGGGACTTGGCCGCCTTGTAGGTGTCGAACATCGCCATGCTATTCCTCTCACACCATACCTACTTGTAGTATAGTCCGATCCTTCTATTATGCCATACACCTTGAGTATCCGACGTAGGCACACCCCTCACTAAATTGAGACAGCTTACCGTAGGCCTGTGTCAGAGACGTCTCGTTCAGCGGCCTTGCTGGTTTCTGAGGTAGGCGACCAGATCCCAGCGTTCCGACTCGGTCAGGAGCTTTCTGAACTCCGGCATCGGACACGCTGCCTGGTGGACGCAGCGGTCGAGGTCGGCCGTTGGGTCGTCGAGGCTCGGGACGCGCATAGTGAAGCCGGTGTTTCCGCCGAAGCTGATGATCCCGTACAGCTCGCCGTCCGTGCGGTTAGCGGTCACTTCGGCCTTCAGGTTGGCGGGAGCCATGTTCGGACCCTGGACCATAACCGGGCCAGCGCCGTCCAACTGCTGTCCGTGACAGACGATACAGTTTATCGCGTACAGCGCGCGTCCCAGCTTGGGATCGCCGCCGGGATTCGGCAGGGCCTTGTATTCGTCGAGTGACGTAAGAAGCACCTCTTTGCCCGTGATCGGAACGGCATCCAGCGGAGAGTCGAGTCTGGGGCCTTCCTGAGCGCGGTAGGACGGCTGGTAGTGCATCTCGGTGAAGATCTGCACCTTGTTGCTGCCGCTCTCCGGGAAGGCGGGCAGCTTGAACCTGATGTCGTCGCCGATGTTGGTTTCGCCGGTGTTATTGTTGTAGCACCCGACGGCTGCGAATAGGGCGAGGACCGCTAGAAGAGAGGCGATCACCCTCACCCCAACCCTCACCCATCGAGGGAGAGGGAGAACTGATCTGCTGGTTCGAATCACAGTTAGGACTCCCAACCGCGCTTTCTGGACTCCGGCCTTCGCCGGAGTGACGGTTGTGTGAAGTTCTCGTCCAGAGAGGGGGAGAATCAATTTGCCGGTCCGAATCACAGTTAGGACTCCCAACCGCGCTTGATGTCCTCGGCTCCGACCTCTCTGAGCACCTCTTCGGCTCTGCCTGTGCGCTCCTCGTCGGTCGTTACCGCGACTCCGATGTATCCCTCGGTGATGCGCTCGTCGTACGCGCCCATGAACAGCCGGGGCAGGCGCGACTCGATGATGACCCCGATCACCGTGAAGATGATGGCGCCCAGCATCGTCCCCTCGTATATGATGATAGACATTGGGGGAATGGACAGGACCGGCTTGCCTCCGGTCACCAGCGGATATGCGAGCTGCGTCCCGCTGGTGAGAACGAGGCCGATGATGAATCCGCAGGCCGCGCCCATCAGGGGCCACCTGAAGAGGGTATGCTTCGGCTCCTCCTCTCCGAAGGTGCCTTCGGGGTAGGGGGTGCCGGTGATGACCTCGTATTCTGAGTGGGTGTATCCGGCCTCTCGGAGGGCATCGAGTGCGTCGGCCGCCTTGTCCTCTTCACCCTCCGGGAACAGGCCCATAACGCTCTTTTTCGCAAGCATGATTGACCGCCTCACTCGCGGACCGTCGCCGGGATAGTGCGACGTCCGATTTTGAATGTACGTCTGTTGATCATACCCTCTTTAATGTCGAAGATCGGTATGAGCGGGAAGAACTTGCTGAACAGGAGCATCCCCAGCGCGACGAAAGCGAACGTCTCAGCCACGATCAGGATCTCCACGATGCTGGGATGGTAGCTGCCCCAGTTGAATGTCATCGGCTGGCGCCGGAGCAGTCCGGGAATGATGATTAAGAAGCGTTCGAGCCACATGCCGATGTTGACGAGGATGGTGGTTATCAGCATCCAGAAAGCCGAGCGGCGCACGCTCTTGAACAACCACATCGGCACGGGGATTAAATACGCGGTGACGAGGAAGATCATGAACAGCATGGAGTACGGCCACTGGAAGACCTGCAGCTCACGCAGCACGATCTCCGGCCCCTCCAGGGTGTAGAGCGCGAAAACCCATTCGAGGAAGAAGAAGAACCATGTCGTCGCGACGACTATCAGCAGTCTGCCAATGGCGTCGAAGTGGTCGGGTCGGATGTACTTGTCCAGCTTCCACATCCAGACGCCTAGGGCCATGAGCATGGCCACGGCGGAGACACCGGAGTGGATCGCGCCGATGATGAAGTATGGTGCGAAGATGGTCGAGTGCCACCCCTCGACGCCGATGACGACGGCGAAGTCCCAGGACACTATCGAGTGGACCGAGACGAAGACGGGCAGCACCAGCGCGGACAGCAGGATGCCGGCCACGGCTTGGAGCTTCCACTGTCGCGGAGTGCCCCGCCATCCGAGGCAGAGGCCCGCGTAGATACGCTTAACCCAGATGTTCTTTGCCCTGTCCCTGATTATCGCCATGTCGGGAAGCAGCGCGATGAATACGAACAGGGAGCTTCCGATCAGGTACGTCCCGACGGCGCTCGGGTCCCAAACGAAAGGCGACCGGACGTTGGGCCAGACGCCACGCGCGAAGTCGTAGGGGAACACCCAGAAGTCGCGCCAGGGCCTGCCGACGTGGAACAGAGGCGTGT
This sequence comes from Dehalococcoidia bacterium, assembly GCA_047515825.1. Lineage (GTDB taxonomy): Bacteria > Chloroflexota > Dehalococcoidia > Lucifugimonadales > UBA1123 > VXRN01. The sequence continues at coordinate 5,964 of JAKZVY010000141.1, read as the reverse complement.
GGAGGGCGGCCATCAGCGAGAAGACGGTCATGACTTCAGCGGCCCGCGTGATCGGACGGCGCCACTCCGCCTGTGTCAGCCTGAGAATGGCGGAGATCATGATCCCCGCGTGGCTGATGCCAATCCAGAACACGAAGTTGACCAGGAAGAATCCCCAGAAGACGGGCCGGTTGAGGCCGGTCACGCCGAGCCCCTGGTTCACCATGTAGCCAAACGCGCCGAGGCCGGTGAACACGACGAGCGTAAGGAATAGGACGGTCGGAAGCCACCACTTCGGCATACTGAGTACGCCATTGAGCAGGTCCCTGTTGATGGTCTTCTGATCGAGCTGTACGTGTTCTAGCATTATTCTGACTTGCCCACTATGCGGACGTGTCCGCGGTAGTACGGTTGATGTCCCCTATCGTATAGTTGCAGCTCCCGCTGCTCCCAGAAGTTCATAATCGGGAACAGCCTGCTGGCCGCCATGTACACCAGTATGACGGCGCCTATGGCTCCGGCCATTATCAGGAAGTCTGGAAGCTGCGGCATAACGGTCTTCGGTATGTTCTCCATGTCCAGGGCGTGCTTGTGGAAGCTGGGATTGCCGATTCCCTCGATGGAGTATGCGGCTACGAACAGCCTGACACGGTCCAGCAGCGTGCCGAGTAGTATGAAGACCGCGATCAGGGGAGGCCCCCAAGTGCTGCGGCGGACCGGGTTCCAGACCAGCGTCCACAGCGGTATGACGAACACGAGAACAAATGTAGCCATAAAGGCCCAGAGGTACGGTCCTGTCATCAGCAGATGGATTGCGGCCTGCTCGCTGGGCTTCTTGCCGTACCAGAGCACGTTGAAGCTGGAGAACCAGAACCAGAACCAGAGGAGCGACAGTGCGAACATGAGCTTGCCGAGGCCCCAGATCTGGTCGAGTCCGATGTAGCGCTCGTAGCCGCAGAACGTCCTGAGAACCCAAGCGGTCAGTACCATCGTCGCGGCCGCGGCCTGCAGGGAGTTGGCGGCGTGGGTAACGGGGTATAGCGCGTCGATCCAGCCGGGCACCAGCGTCATAAGAAAGTCCACGCTGATGAGGAAGTGGACGAAGACCAGCATCATGAAGTAGAAAGCGCCCAGGACTCCGACGCGGCGCTTGAGCATGTGCCATTGGGCCGAGGTCCCCTGCCATCCCCGTGCCATCCATTTCGACCAGCGCTGCTGGAAGGAGCCTTCAGGGGCCCTCTTGGCTATCGAGGCGAAGTCGGGCAGGCTCGAAACCCACACGAGGGCGAGGCCGGTCAGGACGAGTCCGACGATTGCGGCAGATGCCCAGATGTGCGGCGAGTAGGAGGGGACTAGGTCGGGGTGATTGATGTCGAAGAACCACAGCGACCGCCGTCCGTCGCTCAGCGGCGGCAGTATCCAGAGCAGCGGGATGAACCACAGTAGGCTGAACAGTCCGACCACACTCCAGAGCTCGGCGGCCCTCGATATGGGCCTTCGCCAGTGCGAGTTTGCCATTCTCGGCGCTATGGCGACCATGGGGGCAGCGGACGCGGTGGTGATCATGAAGCTGAACATGGCCACGTAGTAGCCCCAGAGGTATTTGTCGCCGACGCCAAAACCCTCGCCGAGCTTCATAATAAAGCCGATTATCCCGAGGATGGTCAGGATGCCGAAGACCGCTGCGGCGCGCCAGAAGTTGTCCCCGAGTCGCAGATGCTTGGAGACGAGCAGATCCGTCGTCTCCGCCGGTGACGTGGGCGGCTCTGCTACGCGGGGGTCTACGTGCGCTCCGGCGTGGGGCGCGGCGTGTGCGCTGCTGGCCATTAGTGGGCGGCTCCCTTGGCCTCTTTATCGACTTTTCTCAGGTAGATCACGGACGGGTGCGTCCCAAGCTCTTCGAGTATTCGATAGCCTCTGCCCTCCTCGAGCTCTTTCTTGACAATAGCCTGGGCCTTGTTCTTCGGGTTCCTCGGAAGCCGCTCGCCCTCTCGCTTGGCGACCAGCATTTCGGACAGGTCGCCGAACACGAGACTCTCGGTCGGGCAGGCGTTGACGCATGCCGGACTCATGGCGCGCTCCAGCTCCGGGTCTCCGAAGATCGTCTCCCCGGACTTGTTCCCGTGCTCCTGGATCGCCTTTCGCCCCGTTCGCCGAATGCGCTGAATGCAGAAGGTACACTTCTCCATGATGCCCCGGCTTCGGACCGTAACGTCAGGATTGAGCTGATTGGTGAGGCTTTCCGGCCACTCAGGCTCCCAGAAGTTGAAGAAGCGGGCGTGGTAGGGGCATCCGTTGGCGCAGAACCGGGTGCCGATGCAGCGGTTGTACACCTGGACGTTCAGGCCTTCGCTGTTGTGATAGGTGGCATAGACGGGGCAGACCGGCTCGCAGGGCGCGTCAGCGCAGTGCTGGCAGAAGATGGGAACGAACCGCGCTTTCACGTCCGGGAACTCGCCCTCCCAGTAACGCTCGACGCGTATCCACTGGATGGCGCGGCGCTGGTTGAAGTGCTCCTCTTCGTTGATGGGAATGTTGTTCTCGGCCTGGCAAGCGACCACGCAGGCCTGGCAGCCCGTGCACTTATCCAAGTCGACTATCATTCCCCAGCTCTCAGCCATGTTGCAAGCTCTCCTAGCTGTCTTCTTCGGTTATCTCTATAACGCGGTTGTGGTCGTCCTGCGGCAGCTCAGGGACGGTGTTTTCAAACTTCGGAACACGGACCCAGTCGTCCATCTTTTCGATATTGACCTTTGTGGCGGCCCATGCGAGCGCGCCAGACTCGGTATCCGTCAGCGTTGACAGTATAGAGAAGACGTTGGCTCCGCGGTCCTTAGCGTAGCGCCCCATTGCGCTGTGTCCCTGGCCTAACGGAATCGCTACCGTGCTTGGCGGGACGCCGGGATGCGGGTAGGCGAGGGCCTCTATCGATCCTCTTGGGGATGTCACCTTGATGACATCTCCCTCCTTGATGTCGAGGTCTTCCGCGAGTCTCAGGTTGATTTCGATCCACGTCCGCCAGGTGGCGGTCGTGATCGGGTCGGGCGTGGCCTGCATCCAGGGGAGATGGGCGCGCTGTCCGTCGCCGATGCCAGTCTGGGTGAACGGCGTCAGGTGGTACTGGAATCTGTCGGCTCCCTCGAACTGCGGCTCATCGAAGTCGGGCAGCGAGGGCGGTACGTTGGCAGGAGAGGTGTTCCTGGCGTTGACGTCCCACCATCCGCCGCGCTGAAGGACGCCGTTCCAGAATCCCGCGAAGTTGGATGCGTTCACGGAACCTCTTCCGAGCGCGAACAGCTTCTGCGCGTCGGACTGCAAGACCTCCTTGAAGGTCTCGCCTCCAAGTTCCAGGTCGAGGTTCAGACCTTGGGACAGAGTCAGGAGGACGTCCGCGAAGCCTCGCGTCCCAAGCTCGGAGCCTCGGTCTTCAAAGAACGGCCTGACTACCGGCTGCTGGAATCCGACGACCTCATAGCCGGGTCCGAAATCGGGGGCGTCGGTGCCCCAGTCCTCCAAGGGGGAGTGCTGAGGCAGGACAAGGTCGGACATGGCAGTCGTGTCGTCCATGATGTCGCTGAAGCTGGCGATGAATGGGACGTCGTAGGACGCGTTCATGATGTCCACGGACGCGGGCAGGCCGTAGAACGGGTCCACACCCCTGACCATAAGGGTGCTGACTCGCCCTGCTTTCATGTCGGCGACCACTTCCTGCCATTCGGCAAAGGTGCCCGCGGCATGGGGTGTGGCGATGCTTTCGAGCGGCGGAGACGGGTTGAGAACGACTCCGCCCGGCTGTCCGACGCTGCCCACAAGGTGGTTCAAAGAGTAGATGGCGACAAGGTTGAAGAGTCCGTTTGTGTGTGCCCCGGCAGACCCGCCGCCGATGGCCAGGGACGGGCCCTTCTCGACGAACTCGTGGGCCATCTCTCGGATCGCCTCGGAGTTTACGCCGACCCTGTCGGCTACTGATTCGGGCGAGAAGGCAGACAGGGCATCCGGGTTTCCGCCGGTCAGGGCGTCGGCGGCGTTCGAGTCTCCGAGGTCGTCCTCGATTATCACTTGGGCGATACTGAGGGCCAGAAGTCCCTCCATTCCGGGGTTGACCGGCACCCATTTGTCGGCGTTGGCCCCGGTCATGGAGAAGCGGGAGTCCACGTGGAAGTGAGTACCCCGCTCTCGGTCACCCTGTCTGAACTGGCCGTAGCCCCTGCCGTATCGGACGGGCGATCCCCAGGTGTTGAGGAAGTCGGCGCCGAAAGACAGAAGGAATCCGGTGTTCTCGAGATCGAAGTCGGGCACTCGGTCCTGGTCGAACACCGTCTTGATGGCGGCTTTCAGGTTCGTGCTTTCGATCGGCTCGTAGAGCAGATACTTGCCGCCGAACTTTTCGGCGAATCGCTGTGCAACCGCGCCCGCGTGTCCGCCGAGCGGACTCGTCGCCAAGACGACGCTCGTCTGCTTTCGCTGGGTCTGGAGGTTCTGGAGGTGGAAGGTGAGCCTGCCGATGGCGTCGGTCCAGCTAATCTCCTCGAACTGTCCGGCGCCGCGCTCTCCGGCCCGCACGAGCGGCCCGCGTATGCGGTCCGGGTTGTAGAGCGCCTGCAGGCTCGCCTCGCACCGGGCGCTGTGCTTGCCGACGTTCACGGGGTAGTCGACGTTGCCTTCGATCTTCTTGGCGCGGCCTTCCATGACGCGGACGACAACGCCCTCGCTCGTTGCGCACTCGCGGCATAGCGTGGCGTACCAGTTGTCGCGGCCGGATACCATGTCCTCCGGCATCCGTATGGAGGACTGGACACGCAGCTCGTCTTCGGGCACGCCGCAGGCGGCAAACAGCACTGCGGCCCCGGCTGAGCCGCCCGTCAGGGTCAGGAACTGTCTTCTGGTTAGCGCCATGTCCGGTCTATGCCTCTAGTAGTGGCAGGTTGTGCAGTCGGTCGGAGCACCGTTGTCGCGGTGGCAGTCGACACAGTCGCTCATCTTCAGAGTCCGCACCTGGCGGACCTTCTCCATAGAGCCAACGTCGCCGTGGCAGGTCGAGCATACCGCCGACGCCTCCACGCCGTCCCTCTCGGAGAAGAACTTGATATGCGCCTCGTGTACGAAGTGGACGTGGTCCGGGACACGATGGACGCGCAGCCAGTCGATGGCGTCTCCGTCGGAGAAGGCGTCGCGGAGCTTCTTGATCTCGGCCTGGGCGGACTCGGTCGATCCGGCGACCGCCTGGTGGCAGGTCATACACAGACCGACCGCCGGGATCGTGGCTTGGGCGGACTTCGCCACCTCGCGGTGGCAGAAGGTGCAGTCCAGCCCGAGCTCCTGGACGTGTGTGGTGTGCGGGAAATCTATCGGCTGGTCCGGACCCTCGTCCGAGCCGAATATGATCGGCGTGCCGAACCATGCCGAGACTATCCAGGTCAACCCGATAACCACCACGACCGCAGTCGCCAGGCCGCCGATTCCCAGCACGGAAGTCAGGACCATCTGTCGTCCTGTGGGTTTCTTTATCTGGAAGTCGCCTGGTATCAACTAGCAGCAGTCCTGGGAATGTCGAGCGCGGAGGTCTAAATCCAGTAGTCGGGCCAGAAGTTGCGCAGGACGCCGGCGAAGTCCGTAGCCCTGCTGATGAAGAACATAGCTATCACAAAGCTCACCACGGCGAGCAGGTAGAAAACGGGTCTGGCCCTGCCCCAAGCGGCCGGCACGTGACCGGACGACACGAAGGATGGGAGCATAATATGGCCCAGGATCATGTTGGAAGCGAACAGGACTACGAATAGAACGGCAAGCCAGAGACTTTGGAGAAGCTGCCCCAATTCTCTCCAACTAGCCGCACCAATCACACCTGGGTCGATTGTTATTGGATCCATGCAGTCGGTGCTTGTCGGACTCCGATTCGTACCTGAGAAAGCCGCCCTGTTTCAGGCCATTGACGATTATTACACCGCGTATTGGGGGTGTCAAGGTCAACCCAGCCAAGTTGAT
>JAKZVY010000140.1:0-5530 GCA_047515825.1 Dehalococcoidia bacterium | reverse complement strand
CGCATCTTCGTCAGGGAACATCTCGAAGAGCTGTACCAAGGTGATTCCTGTTCTCTCAGTCCTGCCTGCCATTGCCATACCTCAGTTGGGATGATCTAATACTAAGGGTTGACGGATGGCTTGTCAACCTTTGTCAGTAATTCCCAAACATAACGTTTTGCAAAATCCTTCTTCAATTCCTCTTTATCATCCCTGTTAACTACGTAGTCTCGCACACCCTTCCAAAACAGTAGGAGTTCGATTTCGTCTGTCATAAGCTTTTCCTCCCCGCTAAGCCTCTATGTAATGCGCGCTTTGGCTTCCTCTGAAATACCGTGGAAATGCTTAACGGTCTTCCAGTTCTCCGTCCTGTTTTCTATTTTTGCCAGAATCGACATAAGATCCCCCTCAGTGTTCTCGATACGGCTCGATGTTGGAGCCACCCTAGCTACCGGATTCTATCACGAGTGCTTCGTAGATGCGGACCATTGCCTCCGTGTCCCTATTGCAGTATGCGAGAAGGGATTTTCTGATTTTGGCCTTCTCGGACTGTGGCACGTCGCCGGCGATCAACTGGGAATAGGCTGCCGCGGCGGCCATACCTTCCGGAATCTCCAGGTCATCGTAGGCTAGGTCAGGTACCAAGGCGGGGAGCACCGACTTGATGGAAAAGCTGCCGTGGAACTCGGGGTGGTAGTAGCTGCCCCTAATCAGCGGCAGCAGGTCAACCACTCGGTCGCACAAGGTGAGCAGGGGAGTTTCGTACTTCGGGAACTCTCGCGCCAACTCCTTCATTATTCTTTCTTCGTAGCCGGAGTATACGACTATCGTGCCGTGGGACGGAATAGCTTCCAGCAGGCTGGTGATGAAGCGCTCCCTCGGATCTCCAGGGCCGTCGTCGAGAAACGAGTTGTGCCTTAGCTCGCCGTCAGAGTCTCGTACGTGAAGGGACCACTGGAACGGGATTGCCTGATAGGGCCTTGTGCCTACATACATCGGAACGGCGGGGATCAGCGTCTCGAAGTCCAGGAATCCGGCCGGAAAGCTGATCTCTCCCAGTCTCGATGCGAGGTATGGGCTGACGAAAGGCCGCCCAGAAACCACGCTGTCCCGCACTCGACGCTGCATCCCGGAAAGGCCGGCGAAATCGGGCGGGATGCCCCCAATGTTCCGGATACCCGACGCCTCAAGGCGTTCATAACCTTCTTGCCTCAATCCGGGCAGTTCCCTAACCGGGTGTTCAGGCTCATCTTGATGGCAGTGTCCAAAGAAAGGACACCGGTAGGGGGTCGTGCAGTGGCGGCCTGTCTCTATGTCCAGCGTCTCGGTCAGCCGAAGCGACTCCCACATCCTCTCCAGGTCGTTGTGCATCTGGTCGGCCGCATACGCTCTTACCTCGTCTGTAACATCCTTCGAGGAAAACAGGCGGTCCGGATCGTGGTCTCCACCCTGATACACGTAGGTCTTGTCGATGTGCATCAGATTTGCCCTTCGGATTGGGATTCCGGATCCCTCCACCGCATACATCTGGATCGCAACGTCCGGGATGTGTTCGTCCTTGGCTCTGGTGGTGGACTTGACTTCGACGAGGTCGAATCCCTGCCCGTCACTTCGGATAAGGACGTCGACTCTCGTTCTGACTCCCCGGAATGTGAATGCAGGCTCGTACAGAGCGGGAACGGAGTCGTCGGACAAGAGGGTTTGCGTTGACCTCACCGCCTGAGAGTGCTCGAAGTATTGCTCCTCAATGAGGACGCCGCCGGGAAATCGTTGTCTTGCCAGCTCGCCAACGGCGGTCCCGGTATCGAAAATTGCCTGCTGGCCGACTTCCACCGGGTCGGCAAGCTCGCGGTGATGACATTCGAGATAGAGCCGTTTCAGGCATTGAAGACCGGCGAGAAACCTGGACTTGGATAGCTGAGGAGACTTTTGGTGGGTCATGGGGGTGAGCGCATTGTATCCGGGCGGTGATGTAGTGCGCAACGCCGCAGTCGTCGCAGGCAGGGCTTTTTCATTGTCCATGAACCGCATCTCGTCATTCCGCGTAGGGCTTCCCTTCCGTGCTCGCTCTGAGCGGAGAGGAGTCGAAGGGTCGCCTTTTCACAAAGTCGGCCTACTCCGAAAAGTACATACGCCACTGCCCCTCTGGATTCCGGCCCCGTAACGGAGTACGGGGCAAGCTCTGCGCTGGAATCGCTATGGCCTTGTAAAGGCCACATCAAGAAGAATGAAGTCGGCGGTGTCCTACGTCAAGGGACAGGGCGGGTTTCAAACCCGCCCCTACGACACGGCGGCACTACCTTTTTTCATGGTAATGACGAAGTGCAATTCATGGACAACGAAAAGGCCCTGCTGATGGGAGAGGGGCTGCGCTCGGGACCGGCTAGCCCTTTTACATGATTTTTCCTGTCATTTTTGACACTTCTGTCATTTCTGCCCCCGATTCAAAGCTGAGCGAGGAGTGGTCCAGCTTTGGGAGTCGTTTCTGTCATTTCTGCCCTATTGCTGCACTTTCTGCCCCCGCTTCTGTCATTTTTGTCATTTCTGCCCCGCCTCTGGCGAGCCCATGGGGCGCTCGACCTTTTAATTGGTTTTTGCTGCACTATCTGCACTATCTGCACTTTCTGCCCCGGTGTCAAAGCTGAGCGACGGAAGGCGTAGCTTTGGAGATGGTTTCTGCACTTTCTGCACTATTTGCACTTTCTGCCCCGTCCCTCGTTGGTTCGCAGAGAGGATGGTCCGTGAACCGATGTGCGAATGGTAGCGTGTACGCACGTTCGCGTCAAGAGGGTGAGCCTCTAGATTATCCACGAAGGGCACGAAGGGGATTGTCGGAGTATCACGAGAGTGATTGGTGTTGGAGGGGTGTGTTCTGAGCAGGGATTTTAGATTCTTCGACTCCGCTGCGCTGCGCTCAGAATGACAGAGGAAGGAGTGGGCGCTGCGCTCAGAAAGACGTTCCCCGATAATGAAAAGGCCCTGTCGTCGCAGGGAGGTCAAGTTGACATCGGGAAATGCCGCCGCTATCATTTTTATTAGCAGTCTCGGCGTTTGACTGCTAATGCGACCATACTGGCAGAGAACATTTTCAGCAGGAGGTACAAGTAAGGATGGCGACTGAAACGATGGTCTCGTTCAAGCCGCTGGGCAACCGGGTGGTTGTCGAGCCTCAGGAGGGCGAGGAGCAGATGACAGCCGGGGGGATATACATTCCCGACACGGCCAAAGAGAAGCCTCAGGAGGGTGTGGTGGTGGCTGCGGGTCCCGGCAGACTGTCTGACGACGGCACCCGTATCCCGATGGAGGTCGAGGTGGGTGACGTGGTCATCTACTCGAAGTACGCGGGCACTGAGTACAAGGAAGGTGAAACGGAGTATCTGGTCCTCCGAGAGGACGACATTCTGTTCAAGAAGTAATCGGCATCGGTCTATGGGATACCGTGCCCGCATGGTTCCAAGCATAGTCCAAATAGTTCACCCTCACCCCCGTATCGGAGTACGGGGCAGGCTCCAACCCTCTCCCACCAAGTGGGAGGGGATGTGCTGGCAAGACATCAACCAGACCGCCAAAACTAAATTGAAGCGGTACAAGACTGACAAGGAGGACTAACCGTATGGCAAAACAGCTTCGGTTCAGCGAGGAAGCAAGGGCCGCGATGAAGCGCGGCATAGACATCATGGCCGACACTGTCGGCGTAACCTTGGGTCCGCGCGGGCGGAACGTAGTCCTGGACAAGAAGTTCGGGCCACCCCAGGTCTGCTCCGACGGAGTGACAATCGCGAAGGAGATCGAGCTGGAAGACCCGTTCGAGAACATGGGCGCGCAGCTTCTGAAGGAAGCCGCCAGCAAGACCAACGACGTGGCGGGCGATGGCACCACCACGGCAACCGTTCTGGCCCAGGCGATCATCCACGAGGGTTTCAAGAACATCGCCGCCGGCGCCAACCCCATGGCGCTCAAGCGCGGCATCGAAAAGAGCGTCGTCGCGATGCGCGATGCGGTCGAGGAGATGTCCACCCCGGTAGAGGGACGGACTCAGATCGCGCAGATCGCGTCTCTGTCCGCGCACGACGACGAGATGGGCGAGCTGATCGCCGACGTCATGGAGAAGGTCGGCAAGGACGGCGTGATTACGGTCGAGGAGTCGAAGGGCCTCTCCTACGAGCAGGAGTTCGTGGAAGGGATGCAGATCGACCGCGGCTATATCTCACCATACTTCATCACCGATCAGGACCGAATGGAGGCGTCGATCGACGACCCGTACATCCTCATCACCGACAAGAAGATCTCGGCTGTCTCGGACGTGCTGCCCGCGCTGGAGAAGATACTCCAGGTCGGCAAGAACGTCGTGGTCGTGGCCGAGGACATCGAGGGCGAGGCGCTCGCCACCCTGGTTGTCAACAAGCTGCGCGGGACGCTCAACTGTGTCGCGGTCAAGGCTCCCGGATTCGGCGACCGGCGCAAGGCGATGCTCGAAGACATGGCTATCCTGACCGGCGGCCAGGTAATCAGTGAAGAGGTCGGACGCAAGTTGGACTCGGTCACGGTTGAAGACCTGGGCCGCGCGCGCCGAATCGTCGCCTCCAAGGAGGAGACGACCTTCGTGGACGGCGCGGGTTCAGAGGGCTCGATCTCCGGCCGCATCAATCAGATCAAGGCTCAAGTCGATGAGACCACGTCGGACTTCGACCGCGAGAAGCTCCAGGAACGGTTGGCAAAGCTCTCCGGCGGAGTCGCGATCATCAAGGTCGGCGCGGCCACCGAAGTAGAGTTGAAAGAGAAGAAGAACCGGGTTGAGGACGCGCTGTCCGCCACCCGGGCCGCCGTCGAAGAGGGGATCGTTCCCGGAGGCGGCCTCGCCGTGCTGCGTGCCAGCTCATCGCTCGACGGTCTGGGCCTTGAGGGCGACGAGGCGACAGGCTCGGCCATCCTGCGGAAGGCGCTCCAGCGCCCGATGAAGCTCATCTCCGAGAACACCGGCGTGTCCGGTGAGGTCATCCTGGCTGACAGCCTGGAGAGCGAGGGAGACTGGGGCTACGACGCGGAGGACGGCGAGTTTTGCCATCTGCTCGAGAAGGGCATCATGGATCCGGCGAAGGTCACGCGCGCCGCGATCGAGAACGCATCCTCGGTCGCCGCGATGGTGCTGACCACCGAGTCGCTCATCACCGACGTGCCGGAGCCCGCCGCGGCAGGAGCGCCAGCGATGCCGCCGATGGACTACTAGGCCGTAGAAACAGTCGAATAGCAGATTAGCCCAGGGGCGGATCGGATCGATCCGCCCCGATTTGCTTCAGGAGTCAGCGGTGGCCGCTGAGCGCTGCGGCGGGCCGGTCTCCGGGTTCAGGTTCCAGTGCCACTCGATGTCGTTGTGGGCTACCCTGAACGCGTCGTTGCCCTTGAGGAGGAACAGGACGTACTCCACCAGGTCGTTGGCGCACACATCGCAGTAGCCGTACGTCCGCACGAGCCTCCGATGAATGGAAGCCCTCCTCCGTCGCCACTCGGCGATTCGTCCGGAAGACTTGGTTTCGTCCAGCTCGTTCCTGAG
>JAKZVY010000139.1:0-4430 GCA_047515825.1 Dehalococcoidia bacterium | reverse complement strand
CGAGGATACGGGGCGCGAGGGCCTCGCGGAGCTTCTTCATGGCGAGACGCATCCGCGTCTTCACGGTGCCGAGCGGGGTGCCGAGCGTCTGGGAGATCTCGGAGTGGGTCAGGCCGCTGAAGTAGGCGAGAACGACGACCTCGCGCTGCTCGGGCCTGAGCGTGGTGAGCGCCTCGGTGATGCAGCTGCCCTCGAATTGGAGCGCGGCGCACTCACTGGGGTCGTCTGAGCGCGACTCCGAGGGCCTGTTGGCGAGATCCAGACCGTACTGGACTCTGCCGCGCTCCCTGCTGCGCTTTCGCAGCTCGTCTATCGTCCTGTGGTGCGCTATGCTGAACAGCCAGCCGGTGACGCTGCCGCGGTCGGAGCGGTAGCTGTTCGCCCGCCGCCAGACGTTGAAGAAGGTATCTTGGGTGACTTCCTCAGACGCGCCGGGGTCTCGCAGCATACGCAGGGCCAGGGCGTAAACCGGCCCGCCATACCTGGAGTAGAGCGCGTCCAGAGATTCGAGATCGTGCCGGCTGATACCATCGATCAGAGATCTGTCCTCGGCCTGGTTGTAGTTCATGTTCACACCACGCGAGCGCTTTTCAATGGGGTTGACCGGATTTGCGGCATGACCGATTTTGGGGTAGAACTGCCTTGTTAGATACAACGCTTAAAGATATGACATGGTTAGGAAGAGTGCGATGAAGTCGGCAGACGATACTTTGGGACAGTTGGACACAGCCACCCTGGAACGGGGCGCGGCCCGAATGGGTCTGCGACTTAGCGTTGCGCAGCTTGAAGAGTTCCGGCGATACTACCGATGGCTCGTCCGGTGGAACGCCAGGATGAACCTGACGACCGTGACGGAGTGGGAGGCTGTCCAGACGCGGCACTTCCTGGACTCCCTGTCCCTGGTAGACGCGGTCCCGGCCGCTACGCTGGAATCGATTCGGTTCGTGGACATAGCGACAGGAGCGGGTCTGCCGGGCATCCCACTCAAGATAGTGTTCGCTGACGCGAGGGGGACGCTGGTCGATGCGACAGCCAAGAAGGTCGAGGCGCTTAAGAATCTCGTACACGACCTGGGACTGGATGGCATCGAGGCCATTCACGGCAGAGCGGAGACGCTTGGACACAGCGATGGGCTGCGAGAGAGTTTCGACCTGGTGACCGCGCGGGCGGTAGCGCCGATGCCCGTTCTTGCGGAGCTGACGCTGCCGTTCTGCCGAGTAGGAGGTATGGTGGTCGTTCACAAGACGGAGGGCGCGGTGGAGGAGATAGCGTCGGCGGAGTACGCGATAGAGATGATGGGCGGCGAGATCGCGCGCACAGTCGGATCGACATGGGAGGGGCCTGATTCGGGTCGGAAGCTGATAGTGATAGAGAAGTTGAATCCAACGCCCGCGAACTATCCGCGCAGACCGGGTATGCCGTCCAAGCGTCCTCTCATGCGCCGGTCGTGAGCCGGGCGGTTCCAGTCTGATTACACGAAAGTCCATACAGCCAAGAATGCGACGACAGATCGATCCCAGCTCCCAGACGGACTCGCTCAGACGACGGGTACTGTCGCTTCCCACCCTGCTCTCCTTTGGGATCGCCACGGCGTTCATACTCTTTCTGGCCACCGGGGTGGACCTGGACTGGGGCGAAACGTGGGACAACATCAGGTCGATGGACCCATGGTTGTACGCGGTGGCCGCGGTACTTTATTACATCAGCTTCATCTTCAGAGGGGCGCGTTGGCGCATCCTAGCCATCAACGCGGCGGCACGGCGAAACGACGCCCGGAGAGATGACGGGGACGTCAGAGTCCCATCGACAGTTGGGATGTCGCAGCTCATCCTTATAGGCTGGTTCGTCAACTCGATCACCTGGCTCAGGCTCGGCGACGCATATCGAGCGCACGCCTTCGCGGAAGACTCGAACAGCTCGTTTTCCTGGAGTCTGGGGACGGTGCTTGCGGAGCGTGTTCTGGACATGGTCGCTGTGGCGGTTATCATGGCGGTCAGCGTGGCGGCGGTGGCGTTGACCATCGGGTTTTCGGGATCAAAGTACATCCTCATTATCCCCCCGATCATGGTGGTGGGCGCGATCGCCCTCGTCGGCCTGATGGTGAAGTTCGGCGCCCGCCTGGCCAAACTCCTGCCCAGTCGAATCGAGGCGGCATACCACAGGTTCCACGATGGGACTATCGGCAGCTTCGAGCAGCTACCGGCGGTGATGGCGCTCGGCATAGTGGGATGGCTGCTGGAAATCGGCCGGCTGCATTTCGTCTTGCAGGCGCTCGGCATTGACATCGGGCTGCCGCTGACAGCGGTGGTCGCCCTGGGCCACGCGATACTGAGCACCGTGCCGACACCGGGAGGGGTCGGAGCCGTGGAGCCGGGAGTGACCGGACTGCTGCTGATCAAGCTGAGCCGGCCGGACGCGGTGGCGGCGGCGATCCTGGACCGATCGATCACGTATGTCAGTGTGATAGCGGTGGGCGGGCTGGTGTTCCTGCTGAGGCAAGTGATACAGATGCGGCGCGCCAAGAGACGACCCCAAGTAGAGGCTACGTCAAGCTGAAACCGTTCAAATACCTTCATATTAATTCATGTAATTTTTGTATTGACTCAGTTTTGAATTGAGCGTAAACTCCCACGCAGACAAGCTCTACGGGGGAGGGACAATGCCTGCTAAAGAAGTACATCACGTTGTGACGCGTCCGGGACGATTGCACGGGGATCCGGACTACGACATCCCGGTGCCTGAAGACTTGGCAACGGTCCCGGGCATACGCAAGAACGACGAGGACGTATCTTTCTACACCAGGGTGTACCCGCTGGAGTCTCAGAACATCGAGAAGGCCGCGGACAGAGAGTGGGTCTGGACGGTCTATACGCCGGAGGTCTTCAAGTACCGCGAGGAGCACGATAAGGTCAACAAGCCGCTGGTGGACGCCGCCTCGGTCTCGGGCGAGATCAAGCCAACGGGCACGCCGGAGTTCGGCAAGGACATGACAGAAACGATCCGGCTGAGGGCGCGCGAGCTGGGGTTCGGCGAGGTCGGATTTACAAGATTCGACCGTCACTACGCCTACCAGAGCAAGCGCAAGTGGATCAAGTACGAGCACGCCATCTGCCTGGCTCTTGAACAGGACTACTGGCAGACTCAGACCATCCCCAGCCTCGACGCGGAGTTCGCGCACTTCGGCACGTACGAGATCGAGGGGGCGATGGGCCTCCAGCTCGCAGCCTACATTCGCGAGCTGGGCTATCACGCTCAGGTCCACAGCCCAAACGACAACAGCGCGGCCTACATACCGATGTTCGTCGCGGCCGGACTGGGGCAGCTTGGGGCCAATGGGCAGCTTCTGTCCCCGCACTTCGGCTCGCGATCCCGACTGATGCTCATCACAACCGACGCGCCCGTGACATATGATGAGCCTGTGGACTACGGCATCCACGAGTTCTGCCAGAAGTGCCAGGTCTGCGTGAACCGCTGTCCGGGCCGGGCGCTGGTCAAGGAGAAGGTCTGGTGGCGCGGGGTCGAGAAGAACAAACTGATCTACGACCGCTGCCGTCCGGTCATGGCGACCTACGAGGGCTGCGCCGTCTGCATGAAGGTGTGCCCGGCACAGCGCTATGGCATGAAGCCGGTCATGGAGCACTACGTCGAGACCGGGGAGATACTCGGAAAGGGCACCGACAACCTGGAAGGATACGAACTGAGGGACAAGGGATACTTCGGACCGGGCAAGCTGCCGAAGTTCGACAGGTCGTTCTTCGACTTCCCGCACGGCAGGAAGGACGAGTGGCTTTTCCACCAGTTCAAGGAGAAAGTCCAGGGCGACGATGCCTCCGCCGAGGATGTCGACGAGTTCGTCACCGAGCTGCAGGAGCTTCTGGCCGAGGGTCAGACGACCCGCGGAGACGAGTAGGCTCGGCATCCGAGTCGCAGCCGACCGACGTGAGAGAGTAGAAGTCCGAAGGGGCCGGAACCTGTGAAGAGGGGCTGGCCCCTTCGATCTGTCGAAGGGCCAATTCACATCAGATATCCGGTCGCCCGGAACACGAGGTATTGCGATGCCCGCTTTCAAGAAAGAGCACATAGACGCACTGTTCGAGGAGATCGAGAGCCACTACAAGGAGAAGCCGGAGCGTGAGCAGCTTCACCGCGACGCGCACCTGGCGATCGCGCTGCACGACGCCGGCAGCGAGCTGCCGGACTCCATCGACGACCGTGTCGTCGATCTGGTCTCCAAGCATAAGCCTGACTAGAAGGCTGCCGTTCGGGGCGGGTGTGTTGCGGAATGGCGTGGGGCGCGCTAATATGCGAGTCGAAGGCGCTTCGCAGAAAGGCATCCGTCACTCGGAGGGAGTCATGAGCAACGTCGTGCTTGTGGTTGATATGGTTGTGGGGTTCATGGAACCCGGCCACAATCTCTACTGCGGCGACGA
>JAKZVY010000138.1:0-3556 GCA_047515825.1 Dehalococcoidia bacterium | reverse complement strand
GTGGTTGCGTGGTAGCATCTATTGGGTGCTCCTTTTCTGGGGTCGGTTTGCTGTTTCAAAACCATTATCCCAGATTCACAGGAACACCCTCTTGCCGCTTCAGGACACTGACCCGACGCCCTCCTTCGGTGGATTCGGGGTTAGTCGGTGGTGTCTTCCCCGGGCGACACCGGTTCGTCATCCAGCAACTTCCGGAGCTTCTGCCGCGCGTTTCGGATCACTTCCGACTGCTCGGCGATCTTGTCGTAGAGGTCGGCCCTCAGCCTGTCCTCCGTGACCGTCACTTCCTCCGCTTCCGGCCGGACCAAAGCCGAATCGCGTGTACCATGACTACACACGGTCGAACTCGTCCTTCGGTATTCCCAGATCCCGTAGGATTGCCCCGATTGTGCCCGGTTTCAGATCCCGACCTCGCCAGTTTGGGATCGACGTTGTGGATCGGGTACTGTCGTTGACCCATATCTCATGGTCGCCTCTCCCCTGACGGGCGAATTCACAGCCGAGCCGACGGAGCTTGCGGGTAAGTTCCCGGTAATTCACACCGGAACCAGGACATCGTTGGTGGCCGCGGGATCGATCAGCGCGGCTTTGACTTTGGCGGGCAGTTCATAGCCACGCTCACCATAGACTTCAATCGTGGCGGCCGCCACGCTTTGAAGGTTCTCCAGGGTCTCGGAAGGAGTGTCTCCCCAAGCTCTACATCCCGGAAGGACTGGTATCTCGGCCATGTACTTGTCCTCGGTCTCCTCGGCGGGCTCGTGCATGACGTAGGACAGCCTGTACCATTTCATCGTGAGACGCTCCTTGGTCGCCGGTTCATGATAGAGGTGAGTATATCAGGCCACTGGAACCGAGATAGTCTTTGGGCCTAGTGGACTAGGCTTCTCCCTCAGCCGACTCCGGTTCATCGTCCAGCAGCATGCGTAGCTTTTCGCGGGCGTTTCGGATCACCTCGGACTGCTCTGAGATCTTGTCGTAGAGGTCAGACCTCGCCTTAATTCCCTCCGTGATTAGGAACGCGGCGGCCTCGGACCTGCTGTTGGTCAGGCCGCAGTCCACAAGCTCGTCCATATTCCGAATGCTCTCCTTGTTGACCCTGACCATGACCACTGAGTCGCGAGTATCCCGCACGGTCTTGATCGTATCCTGGATCGACTCCCCGACGTTTGTAGCGACGTCCTTGCTCTTGCCTAGGGCATCCCTCGCGGCCCGGCCGACGTCTTCGAGGCCATCCAGAGTAACCGTTATCGTCTTCCTCCCCTTCTTTTTCTGAGTGTCCTCTGTCTGCGCTTCACCGTGGTTGTTGTTGTCGTTGGTCGTCATGTGTATGCTCCTTTCTATGTATCTGACTTACACGTAAGTGTATCACGGCATTTCCTGTAACGCAAGGTCGGGTGGTTTGACTGGTCACGGCTGACTGGGATACCGTCACGGTATGACAGAATCCAAGCGAGAGTCCGTGCCGCGCGTAACACCGGCGCGGGGCGGACGGGCCGGAGCGGGATCGGGCCAGGGCATCGGACGGCGGCGCAGGCCCTACGCGGGTCGAGACCTGACCAAGGGGAGCATCCCCGGCAACCTCTGGTACTTATCCTGGCCGCAGATTACCGAGAGCTTTCTCAGCGTCGTCGATCAGCTTGCCGACCTGATATGGGCGGGCCGCATAGGGTTCCAGGCGATCGCCGGTCTCGGCGTCGCGCAGACTTTCCTGATGCTGCTGATGACGGCGCGGATGGGTTTGGACGCGGGGATGCGGTCGATGATCTCGCGCGCGGTCGGAGCCAGGAAGATCGCCCACGCCAACCACGTACTGCTCCAGTCGCTCACACTGACGATGGCGTACTCCATCGTGCTGGTGGTAGTGGGCATGGCGCTCACCGAACCGCTGATCCGCCTGTTGGGGGTCGGCGACGAGGTGGTGACGCAGGCCGCCGGGTACATGCGCTTCCAACTGTTCGCGATGTCCATGATGGGACTTCAGCGCCTGACGGCGGGAGCGCTCCAGGCGTCCGGGGACAGCCTCACGCCCCTCAAGGCCGCATCGGTTTCCAGGGTATTACACCTCGTACTCAGTCCCTTCCTGATCTTCGGCTGGTGGTGGTTCCCGTCGCTTGATCTGGCGGGCGCGGGAGCAGCCAACCTGATCGCTCAGACGCTCGGGGTCGGGATGAACATGAGCGCGCTGATCCGGGGAACGTCGAGGCTCAAGCTTAGCTTCAGGGGCTACTACGTCGATTACCCGATGATCTGGCAGATACTCAAGATCGGCATACCGGCCTCGGTCACCGGAGCGCAGCGCGCGGTGTCGCAACTTATCGTGGTCTTCATAGTCGCGCCGTTCGGAAACGGAGCTCTGGCGGCGTTCGCGCTGTCGCGCAGGGCGGAGAACACGGTCAACCACTCCAGCAGAGGAATGGGCAGGGCCGCGGGCGCGCTGGCAGGACAGAACCTGGGTGTCGGGCAAAAGTCCAGAGCCAAGCAGTCGGTGGTCTGGGCGCTGGCCTACGCCGGCGTGGCGAGCCTGCTCGTGGGGGCGATATTCCTTGTGATTCCAGATCGCGTCGCGTCGCTCTTCAACTCGGACCCCGACTTCGTCGCGCAGGCCGCAACTTGGCTGCAGGTGCTCGCGGTGGGATACTTCTCGATGAACGCAGTGCAGGTATTTACGCAGGCTTTCAACACGACAGGCGATACGTTCGCGCCCATGGTGATCATGCTCTCGACGATGTGGCTGGTCGAGATTCCGCTGGCGTTCGCGCTGGCGAACTTCACCGGACTGGGCGAGTTCGGCGTGCCGTGGGCGATAGTAACCGGCATGACGGTAAGGATGGTGGCCTACGGGGCGTACTTCCTGCGGGGTAGCTGGCTGAGGACGGGTATGATATGAGGGTGGGATTGTCGGGTCAGAAGCGCTCCGACGAGTGGGCCGCTACCATGCCAAGCCTGCGGGAAATTCGGTCTTCTGTTATCTCCAGGTCATACTGGGCTTGTAGTCCCATCCAGAACTCCGCGGAGTTTCCGAAGAATCGGGAAAGCAGCAGGGCGGTTTCCGCCGTGATGGACCGCTCCCCGTGGACAATGGAGTGAATCCGGCGCGTATCTACCCCAATAGACTTGGCCAGCCGGTACTGGGTGATGTTCATTGGAAGGAGGAACTCCTCGTTCAGAATCTCCCCAGGGTGAATGGGAGGCAATTTTTCCGGGCTATTTGCTGTTTTCCTTGTCATAGCCACCTCTCTCACAGATTTCCTACTCAATGGTAATCAACAATCTCTACTTGATAGGCGCTTCCTTCACTCCAGATAAAACAGATGCGCCACTGAGCATTGATGCGAATGCTGTACTGTCCGCGTCGGACTCCCGATAAGGCCTCCAAGCGATTCCCTGGAGGTGTCCTCAAATCGTTGATGTCTTTGGCGTTGTTCAGGATCATAAGTTTCCCCTGCGCCCTTCGCTGGATATCCGCGGGGAATTCACTGACACGTCGTCGTTCAGCTACCGCCTGAGTAGCCCTGTCGTTGTAACTCCTGATCACGAGTCCGTAATAGTACTATAT
>JAKZVY010000137.1:0-22198 GCA_047515825.1 Dehalococcoidia bacterium | reverse complement strand
CCATCACAGGACAGTACTCACTGAATATCTCGCACAGCACTGTAGAAGACAGTTGCAGAACGTCAATCTCGTCCGTGTCTAACTCGGTTACTGACTTCAACTCGGCCATAACCCGATTCAGGTAATGCCGATACAGAGAGGTAGTCAGCCGGTCTCGGATTCCCGCCACTGAAAGCAGGAGTCTGCGCCGGGTCAGGGGATCGTCGCCCGGGAGTGAAGTCCGTGTATATATCATCAGGCAGCGCTTGACTATCTCCGATGGAAAGTTGCGCGCCTCAGCGTTCATGGACAGGGTAAAGCACGGGTACTCCTGAAACTGAATGCTCTCGTCCTTGATGATCTCCGGCGCGTGACGGTTGAACCGGTCTCACGTCACATCGTCGAACACCACTGGGAATCGCCGATAGGCCTGCTGCAGGCCTCGCAGGTTGCTGCGGGTGAAGGACTGTGTTTCAACTATGCGCGGATACGAGAACATCGATCTCATCAACGTCTCTATCAGGCTGGACTTCCCGCAGTTGCTCTGACCATAGATCACTGCAAACATCGGTTGATCGAAGCTGAAGACGTTCTGTCGAAGCGCGGTATTACGGACGTCGCACATGAGCGGCACGAAGTAAAACCAGCACATGAATGTAAAGTAATCGCGCTGGAGACGCGGGACATCGCCGACGAAGCCGTTGGCGTAGTTGCCGAAGAACTCCAGCCACGCCTCGACATCGCTGCGTACATCCGCGGTATCTGCCTCCAGACCCATTTCGTTTCCAGAGAGACTGAACCCACGTCCGTCGTGGGTGAGATAGGTCTGCGGACCTTCTCAGCGCGTGCGACCACCACATCGAGTCCTCTATCCCGAGTATGCGAGTCCGGATCGTCGAATGCGAAGTGGGGCTGGCGGTTCATGGGATAATATCAGATGCTCAACTGGTTGCGCGCCGCGTTACATCCGTATCTTCTTCTCGCCCGACAGGTACGCCTCCGGCTCTTTCTGGAAGGCTCTGTTACAGCCTGGACCGCAGAAGTAGTAGGTCTCGCCCTCGTGGACGTAGCTCCCACCCGGCGGTTTACGCACATTCACCTGCATATCGCAGACGGGGTCTGTGGCGCGGTCGGAGCCGCTTCTGTTGAACAGTGGAATTCTCATTTGGTGCCTCCCTGAAGCGGGTCGGCGACTGCCGATGTCATCAGGCGCTCGGCCTGAACATCTTCAGTCGTAGTGAGTTGGATACGACGGTCACTGAGCTGAGCGCCATCGCTCCTGCGGCAAGGACGGGGTTGAGGAAGCCGTGGTCGCCGAGTATGGGACTCAGACCGTCCGGGACCCCTGAGCCGGAGAAGAACGGGTACAGCACTCCCGCAGCGACCGGGATGAGCGCGACGTTATAAGCGAACGCCCAGAACAGGTTCTGCCTGATTACTCGCATGGTCGCTCGGCTGAGCTCGATAGCGGCGGGCACTCCAAGTAGATCGTCACCCACCAGGGTTATGTCTGCGGCCTCTATTGCGACGTCCGTCCCCGTGCCTATGGCGATTCCGATGTCGGCCTGTGCCAACGCGGGCGCGTCGTTGATCCCGTCTCCTACCATCGCCACGACCTTGCCCTCGGCCATGATCTCCTGGATCCTCTCGGCCTTGTCCGACGGCAGCACCTCGGCGACCACCTTGTCGATTCCGGCGGCCACAGCAACCGCCTCGGCTGTACGGACGTTGTCCCCCGTCAGCATGACAACGTCGATACCCTTATCTCGCAGCGCGGCAACGGCGGCGGCGGACTCGTCCTTCAGTGTGTCCTCGACGCCAATTACGCCCTCGACGACACCGTTCAATGCGACGAACACCGGCGTGCTACCCCTGGCTGCGAGGTCCGCGGCGGTCTGTTCCATCTCATCCGTGGACAGCCCCTGTTCCATCATCAGGACTCGGTTGCCAATGGCTACACGGACACCATCGACAGTGGCCGTCACGCCGGCGCCGGGGAGCACGGCGAAGTCGTGCGCATCGTGGAGTGGGAAGCCGTGCTCCGCCGTGTAATCGAGTATGGCCTGTCCCAGTACGTGCTCAGAAGCGCGCTCGACCGACGCCGCGAGCGCCATCAGGCGGCCCTCACTGACGTTCGCAGCTTGTATCGAGGTAACGGCTGGGCGTCCCCTGGTGATGGTGCCGGTCTTATCCAGAACGACCACATCGACAGCGTGGGCGCGTTCGAGCGCCTCCGCGCTACGGATAAGAACACCGTTTTCGGCGCCCTTGCCGGTGCCGACCATTATGGCGGTCGGCGTGGCGAGTCCCATCGCACATGGGCAGGCTATTATCAGCACCGCCACGGCGGTCAGAAGGGCGGTCACATAGCTCGGCTCGGGGCCGAACACCAGCCAGACCAGGAACACTACGAGTGCCACTCCTATAACGGCAGGCACGAAGTATGCCGAAATAAGGTCGGCCAGTCGCTGAATGGGCGCCTTGGAACCCTGCGCCTCCTCGACGAGCCTGACTATGCTGGAAAGCATGGTGTCGCGTCCGACGCGGGTAGCCGTGAAGACCAGCCCTCCCCGCCCGTTAACCGTCGCGCCGTAAACGTCATCCCCAAGGTGCTTCGACACGGGCGCGCTCTCGCCGGTGAGCATGGACTCATCCACAGAGGACGTGCCGGACTCGACAACGCCGTCCACCGGGACTCTCTCCCCCGGTCGGACAATGATCCGGTCACCGACGACTATGTCGTCGATCGACACGTCGACATGCTGGTCGTCCCTGATGATCCGCGCGGTCTTGGGCTGGAGTCCCATCAAAGCCTGGATTGCATTCGAGGCACGGCGTTTCGCCCTGGCCTCCATAAACCTGCCCAGGAGGACGATGCCTATGATCGCCGTCGACGTGTCGAAATACGTATCTATGTCACGGCCCTCGAAGAACGACGACTCCCCAAAGAGGGTTACAGCTACGCTGAACACATAGGCGACTGTGGTGCCTACAGCGATAAGTGTGTTCATGTTCGACGTGAAGTGCCGCGCCGCGCTCCACGCCGACGTGTAAAACCCCAGACCGGCCCAGAGCTGCACCGGGGTCGCCAGAGCGAGGAGTACGAACTCCATCCTGAACGGAAAGAGCGAGTGTGCATTCGGCAACGCCATGAGCGCCATGATGACGGCGGCGGCGACCAGGCTGAAAGCGAATTTGACCTTCAGCAGCCCCAGACGCCGGTGAGCCGAGTCCTCGTCCATCTCGTCGCCGACAAGGGCAGTGGCGGAGTAGCCAGAGTCCTCAACCGCATGTCGGAGGTCCGCGATTCCTGTCACGCCTTGAACGTACTCAACGGTGGCGCGCTCAGTGGCGAGGTTGACGGATGCCGACTCCACGCCTTGCACACCGCTCAGGGCATTTTCGACATGGGAAACACAGGCCGCGCACGTCATCCCATCTATGCCGAGGGTCACCTTTCGGGTGCCCACCCCGTATCCAGCGTCCTTAAGTGCGTCACTCAGGATGCTCAGATCGACCGGGCTAGCTGGCTGGCTAGTGGACTCGCCGAGCGATAGTGTCGCCTTCTCGGTCGCGAAGTTTACTGACACGTCCTCAACGCCATCCACGGACAAAAGCGCGTCAGAGACGTGGCTGACACAGGCGGCGCACGTCATTCCTGTAATCTGAAGTGAGATCTGGGACGTAGTTGGTGCTGGCAACGGAATACCACTCAATACGGGTACTTCCGATTGTAGCACGACAGTTGCGGCCCCATAGCGAAAGGGGACTCTCCAATCAGGAGTCCCCTATTCGGCACTGAGCAGACCGGCGTACGCATCGCAGCTACATGGTGCGCACGACTCCAACGATTTTGCCTCGGACGGACACGTCCTTGGCCGGGATCATGATCGGCTCCATGGTGGCGTTCTCCGGCTGAAGCCGAACCATGTCGCCCTCGATGTAGAATCGCTTGAGAGTGGTCTCTCCGGTGGAGTCTAGCCACGCTGCGACCATTTCGCCGTTGGCGGCCTCGCTGGCGGGCTCGACCAGCACGAGGTCTCCATCCGCAACCAGCGCGTCGATCATGGACGTGCCCTTGACGCGCAGCGCGAAAACGTTCTGACGGTCCCCGGTGAGGAACGACGGCAGGTCGATCGTATCGTGGCTTTCCGACGCGTACGAGGGAGCATCCGGGATCTGTAGCGGCTCGCCGGCGGCAATGCTGCCCATGATGGGTATGCTTTGGATGTCCCGCTTGGACCCGCGCAGCCCCTCTCCAATGAGCTCAATGCCTCGAGATACTTCAGGCTCCCGCGTCAGATACCCCATTTCCTGGAGCTTGCGCAGGTTGTAGTCGACAACTGAGGTCGAGCTGACCTCACAGCCATTCTGGATGTCACGCACCGTTGGCGGGTACTGATGCTCGTCCATAAACTTCTGGATAAACTCTAGGATGCGCTGCTGGCGTTGTGAGAGCTTGTTCTTCATTTCTGACCTCGCGTACGAATGTTCTGACAGTTAGAGTATCAGACCATATGTACGATGTCAACGTTCTGCGAACTGCCCTTGGTGACATCCCCGCCCCCAGTCCATATACTTCTCCCACTAGGAGGGGAATCAAATGCAGGATCTGGTAACAGCCGAGTGGACTGACGCGGTAGAGGCCATCGAGCGCTGCTATGAGCTTGGATGGACAGACGGACTTCCGGTCGTGCCGCCGACGGTGGACCGCGTGCAGGAGTTCATGGACGTCTCCGGGCGTCCGGCTGACGAAGTGCTCGGCTCCATTCCAGAGCGCAGGCGCGAAGTCACCGTTGCCAAGACCGCCGCGAACGCGGTCATGGCCGGCTGCCTCCCCGAATACTTTCCGGTCGTGCTGGCCGCTACAGAGGCGATGCTGGACCCGGAGTTCAACCTGATAGCGCCTTCGTCCAGCCAGGGCGGCGCCGCCGTACTGGTAATCGTCAACGGGCCCGTGGTGGGCGAGATCGAGATGAACTCAGGCGCCAACATGTTCGGACCGGGCAACCGCGCCAACGCCACCATCGGGCGGGCGATACGTCTCATCTTGATGAACGCCTGCGCGTCCATACCAGGACTATTCGACCGGACGGTCATCGGACACCCCGGCAAGTACACGTACTGCATCGCCGAGAACGAGGCCGATTCCGACTGGCTGCCACTGCACGTCGAGCGCGGCTTCAGCCCGGACCAGAGCGCGGTCACGGTGTTCGCCTCATGGGAGCCGAGGCAGGTGCGCTCGGCGGCCTACTCGCAGGAGGTGGTGCTGGACACGGTTGCCGACGTCGCTTCGGTGCTGGGCTCCTCCCTTGCGTCGTCGGACTCGGTGGGGGACGATTCCACGCCGGTCCGGCAGGGCGAGCTGGTGGTCACTATAGGAGGGGCCGCCGACTTCTGGGGGACTTGGACCAAGCGCGACGTTCGCGAGTACCTCCATCCCAAGATTGGACGGTCTATTGCCGACCTGAAGATCGTCAGGGTGCTGGAGGGCGACGTGGGGCCAGCGGACTATCAGACCTTCGCCAACTTCGTTCCCGAGCCGGACGACATCCTCGTGGTGAGGGCAGGGTCTCCCGAAGCAACAGGATACCGCTGCTCGGTAATACTGAGCGAGCTGCCCAAGGTGGCGTCGGCTGCGGTGACGAGGGCAGTAGCTTCGGGTCCGGTCTAGCCGCTCGTGGGATCATGAACACGCCCGGCTGGCTGATCGTCGGCCATCAATCGCCAGAACGGCTGCGCGACGCAGTCTACAGCCTGAAGCGCGACGATCCTCTGGTGCCGGTGACAGTCGTAGGGCCGTCCAACTACGCCAACCTCTCGCTGAGGCACTACTTCGCACGCACGGGATTCGTGAACGTCCGGTTCATGGTGTTTTCGAGGCTGGCTGAGTTCCTCGGCGCACCGCGCATGGCCCGTGAAGGTCGCACACCTCTTACCCGGGTGATCGAGAACGCCGCGGTCCGATCCGTCGCGGCCAGTGCGACCGGACCCCTTGGCGAATTGCGCGATCACCCCTCCACGCTGCACAGCCTGAAGCAGTCGTTCCGGGAACTGCGAGGCGTCCCGTCCTCCTCGCTCGATGCTCTCGCCAGGAGCAGCGATCTTCAGTCCGAGACAGTCCGGCTGTACAGGCAGTTTCGAGGCGACACCTCGGGGTTCTACGACGACGAGGACCTCGCGCGAGCCGCCGGCCAGTCTGTCGGCGACCAGCCATCCTCTGGATTCGATGACCTCGGCGCGATCGTGTTCTACGCGCCACGGGACCTCACACCAGGACAGATCGCGCTGGTCGAGGCGCTGTCGAGGCGAGAACGCTGCGTCGTGATGCTCGATCTTGTAGGAGACCCAGTCGCTGATGGTTATGTGTACACGCTGATCAACCGGCTGTCGCCTGTTCTGGGGGCGCCGCAGACCGACGTGACGGACCCTCTCCCTGAGGGAGCTGACAGGGGTAGGTACTCGTACTTTTCACCCTCACCCCAGCCCTCTCCCTCAGGGAGAGGGGGTCTGTTGGGTTTACCTGCCCCTGTCAGCACTGAGGGAGAGGGGGCCTATACACACCTGATGATCGCGCCCGACCCGAACCAGGAGGTCAGGTGGGTGATCCGGGACGTCATCCGTAAAGCTCGCGGGAACACGCCGTTCAGCCGGATGGCGGTCCTGTATCGCAAACCCGACTACGGCAAGATCGTCGCCGAGGAGATGGAGCTTGCGGGCGTACCAGTAGCAGGCCCGGACCAGACCACTCTAGCTGAGACCGCCGTGGGCAGGACGTTAATCGGCCTAATGGAGCTTGCCGATGGCGACTTTCAGCGAGGCCTCGTCACCTCATGGCTGACCGGATGCCCTGTCAGGTCACCGGATAGGTCGATCCGGCTCAACCCGAGCAGGTGGGACAGACTGTCGAAAGAGGCGGGAATCGTCAGAGGCATCGGGCAATGGAGAGACAGACTTGAGAAGTACGCTGCAAGGCAAGAGGAGTCGATCTCAGACCCCACGATGACGTCTGAGATGTCCGAGGGCAGGCTGAGAGCCATTGGCGCACAGGCCGAGTCGGCGCGGGAGTTGCTCGCATTCGTGGACCGACTGTACGACGACCTACAGCCTCCTGCGCAGGACGCCTCATGGGTCGACTTCTCCGAGTGGACACGGAAGCTTGTTGACGACTACGTGTCGAGAGGATCAGGAACCCCTGAACCTGAGCTGACCGCGCTGGAGAAAGTGCAGGATATTCTGTCCGAGCTGACCGCCGCTAGCACCGTCGCGCCGCGGCCAACCCTACAGACGTTCCGTGAGGACCTGTACGAGGCGCTGCAGGTCCCGGCCGGACGTCTGGGCGAGATGGGTAAAGGCGTATTCGTCGCCCGGTTCTGGGATGCCTCCGCCATGCGATTCGACGCCGTGTACCTCGTCGGCATGATCGAAGGCGCCGCGCCGCCCGCGGCATGGGACGATCCGCTAATCCCCGAGTCTGCTCGACAGCGCGCCGGAGGCTCGTCGGTCGGATTCGAGATGCAGCAGGACAGGAGGGCTAAAGAGAGACGCGACTACCTGTCCGCGTTCGGCAGCGCCCCCGACAGGACTCTCTCAGTCTCACTGTCAGACCCGTCCGCGGGACGGGAGCAGCACCCGTCTCGGTGGATGCTGGAAGAAGCCAGCAAATTGAACGGCCTGCGTGTGACAGCCTCCGAACTTAAGCGCATGGGAGACAGGGACTGGCTGACCATAATTCCCTCAGCAGAGTCGGGTCTACTCGATGGCGATGCAACAGATGCCGCGGACGTTCTCGACTACGACCTCCGCCACCTGCTGCGCTGGCGGACGACTGGCCAACGTGTAGCGCGACACCCGTTCGCCGCGGGCGCGCCACTGGGCAGGGCCTTGGAGTTGGGTCGGGCGCGGAACAGCGCTAACTTTACCGAGTGGGATGGCAACGCCTCATCGGTCGCCCGCGAGTCCAGGTACACCAGCTACAATCTCAACAGAGTCCTATCCCCGACGCGGCTTGAACCGTGGGCAGTGTGTCCGTTCAGCTACTTCCTCGGCAACGTACTCAGAATCGGCTCCGTCGAGACACCGGAGGACATCTCCTCCATATCCGCCCTCGAACGCGGCATCCTGGTCCACAAGATTCTGGATGCGTTCATGAAGAGTGTGGACGCGTCGGGAGCGATGCCCAGACCGCACGAACCCTGGAGCGCCGAACACAGAGCAACCCTCATCAAAATCGCTCACGAGCGCTTCGCGCGGGCCGAGTCCGACGGCGTCACCGGAAGGCCGGTGATGTGGGAGCTCGAAAGGGCGCAAATTCTCGCCGACCTGGATACCTTCCTGGAGCAGGACGCCGCACTCAGGGCCAGGTTTGGCGTGACGCCGAGCGCGTTCGAGGTCGGGTTCGGTATGCAAGGCGGTGATTGGCAGGAGGCGGTATGGAGGCTGGACAGCGGTGAGGAGGTCCGTTTCAGGGGCGTGATCGACCGCGTCGATACGTCATCGGATGGACGAACCGCTCTCGTTATCGACTACAAGACCGGAAGCGCGCGTCCGTACAACGGACTTGAGAACGACCCCACGGATAGGGGAAGGCGACTCCAGCTCGGCGTGTACGCGCTCGCCGCTCAGGGCGGTCTGGAGAGCGCAGAGAATATCCGGTCTGCGTACTGGTTCGTGACGACGCGGGGCACGTTCGCACTCGCGCCGAGAGAACCCGTGGACGGAACCTCCGACAGGGTACGCGACAGGCTCCGCGAGGTGGTCGGCGGGATCGTCTCCGGCATCAGGAGCGGCGTGTTTCCGGCAAACCCGGGCGAGCGCAACAACTACTCCGGCTTCGACAACTGCGGATTCTGCGAGTTCGACTCGCTCTGTCCCTCCCGGCGGGACCGGATGTGGAACAGGAAGAGCGGTCATCCGATGCTGGCAGGCTACCGGCGACTGATGGGCGAGTAGCTGAGATGACGACTACTTTCACACCCATAGACCAGGACGCACGCGACCGAATCCGACTCTCGCTGCGCGAGACCATGTTCGTCGAGGCCGGCGCGGGCACCGGCAAGACCACCAGCATGGTCGGCAGGGTGGTCAACCTGATCGGTTCCGGCATCACGACCGTGGACAGGGTGGCAGCGATCACGTTCACCAACTCAGCGGCCTCTGAACTCCAGGAGCGCATCAGGGAGGAGCTCGAAAGTGCTGCGTCCGACGAAGATGCCGACCCCACATGGCGGCAAATGTGCGAAAGAGGCGTCGAAGACATCGACAGGGCGACTTTTACGACTCTCCACAGCTTCGCCGGAGCGATTCTACGTGAGCGTCCGTTAGAGGCGGGGCTTCCGCCGTCTTTCGAGACAATGGACCAGGTCGCTAGCGACCTCGACTTCGACGAGAAGTGGAACGAGTGGCTCGACTGGGCATTGGACGATGCCGCTAACGTTCCGACCCTGCCTATCGCGCTCTCGCTCGGCTTACGCCCGTCCCATCTCCGCCAGATCGCGCTCCAGTTCCACAGTAACTACGACCTCCTGGAAGGTGTCGAGTTCGACGACGCGCAGATGCCCACATTCGAGTCTGCTCGGATGCTTGTGGCTGGTGCACAGGAGTTTGAGCGACTGTGCGGCTTCTCCAAACTCCACGAAGACGACCAACTCTACCAGCACGTCCAGTCCAAGATGTCGTCCATCCGACGGCTGACTGAGATGGACTCAGCTTCGGCTGTTGCCCTCGGAATGCTGTCCAGACTGATGCCGATTCGTATGACGCGCGGGCGCCAGGGCGATTGGCACACCGACCCGGTCTCCGGCGTCAACGCCTGCAAACTGCTCAAGGAATATCTGCAAGAACACCACGACGACGTCGCCTCGGAGTTGGACCTCGCCAGGAACGTATCGCTGGCTCCGATTCTCAGCGCTTTGCGCGACTTCGTAGTCGGGTATGAACAGGAGCGTAAACGCGAGGGCCGCGCCGGATACCACGACCTGCTGGTATGGGCGCGGAATCTGCTTAGAGACAACATAGACGTCCGCGACCACTTCAGGCAGCGGTACACGCACATTCTGCTCGATGAGGTCCAGGACACCGATCCGATTCAGACGCAGATCGCCATGTTCCTCGCCGAGGATGTTCTGGATGGCACACCGCAGGGATCGCGTCCGACGGACTGGCGTCATGTAACACCGGCAGACGGCAGGCTGTTCGTCGTCGGCGATCCGAAGCAGTCCATCTACCGGTTCCGAAGGGCTGACGTCCGACAGCTCAACATCCTCAGAAGACAGATGAGCCAGACGCCGGTCCACCTGGACCAGAATTTCCGTTCCCACCGCCCGATCATCGAGTGGGTGAACCACCTGTTCGGCAGTTGGATGGAGGCCAGCGAGTCGCAGGCCGAGTACGTGAGCCTCCGACACAGGTGGGAAGCCGCAACTGACGACGAATGTGCCCCGTCGGTCTGGTATATTGGCGACGAGTCCGACGCGCCAATCGGCGAGATCAGAGCGCTGGAGTGCCGGAGCATCGCAGCCGCTCTGGGGCAAATTCACCGCAACGCCTGGCAGGTCCGATCCGGTGAGAAAAACAGCGTACCGGAGTATCGACCCGCAAAGTACTCGGACATCTGCATCCTGATGCCTACGCGCACAGGGTTGAGGGACCTGGAGGTCGCACTCGACGATTCGGGCGTGCCATACAGGCTCGAGGGCAGCTCGCTGATCTTCGATACGCAGGAGGTCCGCGACCTGCTCAACTGCCTCCGGGCGATAGACGACCCCGGCGATGAGGTTGCGATAGTGGCCGCGCTCCGCTCCCCGGCCTTCGCCTGTACCGACGTTGAGCTGCTCCGGCACTACGAGTCAGGAGGTCGGTTCGACTATACCGCATCAAGTGCGGCACAGGCTCTGGCGCGTTCGAGCTCGATTAACAGCTCCATAGCCGAAGGGCTGGACGCGCTCCGCGACTACCATGAACGCAGGATGTGGACGTCGGTCGCGGCCCTGATCGACAGGTTCGTTCGTGAGCGTCCACTGATGACCGCTGCGGTCGATCACCCGCGCAGGCGCGAGCAGTGGCGCAGGTACCGGTTCATCGTCGCGCAGGCGCGGGCGTTCGCTGAAGCCGGTGGTGGCTCCCTCCGCAGGTTCCTCGAGTGGATCGACCGTCAGCGCAGCGAGGGAGCGCGTGTGAGTGAGACTCCGGTGCCTGAGACCGACGAAGACGCCGTCCGCATCATGACGGTCCACGGCTCTAAGGGTCTGGAGTTCCCAGTGGTGATTCTCACAGGGTTAAACGCTCGACGACGGAATAGCGCCGACTCGGTCCTGTTCGGTCGATCAGACGATCCGGATGCCCGCAATTCGGTCGAGGTCAAAGTGGGCAGCGGTATTCAGACGTTTCAGACCGCCGGTTATGAGGCACTGGCCTCGGACGAGAAAGCGATGCTCGACGACGAACACGTCAGGCTTCTCTACGTCGCGACCACGCGCGCGATGGACCATCTCGTGTTGAGTGTGTATCGCTCATCCAAAAGCGAATCGGACGCCTCGTTCATCGTCAACCAGTTCGAGGAGCATGACGACAGGTGGCGCCAACTGCCTGATCCGACGGAGCAGCAGTCCCCTCTGTCCGACCTGACTGACGGCAAACGCGATGACAAACTCGACTTAGCCCAACACTCCCGCGAGGCTAGAACACGGTGGATCGAGACCCGCGTCGAGGTGATAGGACGCCGGGGACGCCCCAACACGGTGGCAGCAACGAGGCTGGTCAAGGTCGCCAAGGAGGAGTCCAAGGACGAACAGGAGACTGACGAGCCTTGGAGACGCGGACGCGCAGGCACGTCGATAGGCCGCGCCGTCCACGCCGTTCTACAGACGATAGATCTCACTACAGGTGACGGAATCGAGGAGACCTCCCGCGCTCAGGCCGCTGCCGAAGGAATACCGGGCCGCATTGACGACATCATCAGGCTCTCGAGGGTCGCGGTACGGAGTCCTGTGGTCAAACGCGCGGTCGAGTCTGAGCGCTATTGGCGAGAAGTACCCGTCGGAATCCCGATCGGCGACGGGTCGCTCCAGGGATTCATCGACCTGCTTTTCGAGACGCCGGAAGGCTTGGCCATTGTGGACTACAAGACCGACTCGGTGAGGGCCGACGGCGTGTCCGCCGCCGCTGCCCGCTACCGCCCGCAGGCGGCAGGATATGCGTTGGCCATCCAGCGCGCCATACCGGATAGAACTGTAGCGGAGGTCGTGTTCCTGTTCCTGGAACCCCACAGCGAGGAGTCTCTGACGGACATCGAGGAACTGACCGCCGAGGGTGAGTCGCTGGCTACGGCCTACCTCACTTCAGACGGAATCTCGCCGGGGTCTCATCGACGACCCCATCGCTCTTGAGCTTCGCCAGATGTGTAGTGACATTGCGCTGGGCGGAGCGCTTCAGTCCGGGCTTGATGTCGCGGGGGTAGATCGACTCTGTGATCGCCTCGGCGGTTGTGTGACCTTCCTTGAGCACGTCTAACACCTGCGTCTCTCGCCGCGCCCTGTGATCGTACTGCCAGCGGATCAGCCCCTTACCCTTGGGCGGCGGTACAACTGGACCGTGAGCGGGACACACGGTCTCATGCTCGATCTCGATGAGCATCTGAAGCGACTCCATGTATGCCACCAGATCGCCGACAGACGTTGAAGACGCGCCCAGCACCGTATCGCCTGTGAACATCACGCCGTCCTCAGCGAGGTGGTAGCAGACGTGATCGACCTCGTGACCCGGCGTGAAAAGCGAGCGCAGAGTCACGCCTGCCACTTCGACCCCCTCGTTGTCTTCCAACGGCGCCACCGCGTCATCGTCTCCGAGCACCTTGCGCAGCCGGTCGACGAGCTTCGGGTGGCAGCGTACCGTCGCGCCAGTAGCCTCGTGCACACGGTCCAGGCCGCCAATGTGGTCGCCGTGTCCGTGCGTGATCAGGATCGCCTTGATCTCTGGTTTCCCGAGGTCAGCGTAGTAGTCGAGGATGGACTGCGTCCATTCGCGCCAGTGATCTCCGGTGTCGATCAGCACCATCTCGTCGGACGGGTCCCCAACGAAGTAGTTGTTCGACCCTCCCGGGTGGGAGACCGCCCCGTCGTCAATGTGCATATTGTAAACGTGTGGGGTTATCTGCATCTATGAAGTTCGCTCCAGCCTATAGTGCGTCCAGTTGCGATACCACCGTGGCAGGCAAGTCTATACTGGTCGCCTCAGCGTTGCTCTCAACCTGGTCGGGACGCGACGCTCCCACGATCACGGACGTGATCTGCGGACGCGACAGCGTCCAGGCGATCAGGAGCTGCGGTACGCTGATTTCAAGCTCTGCCGCGATCGACCTGAGCGTCTCGACCATACCGAACGTGCGCTCGTTCCAGTAGGTGTCCTTCGCTCGCTGTGCGTGTCGTGACGCCATGTGGCTGTCGTCCGGGGGTCCAGAGCTGGCGTCGTATCTGCCCGTCAGTACGCCGCCCATGAATACCTGGTAAGGAATGACCCCTACCCCTTGGTCATTGCAGGCGGCGAACAGCTCGCCCTCGATGTCTCGCTTCCCCAGGTTGTACTCTGGCTGCACCGACTCGAACCTCTCAAGTCTGCGCTTGTCGCTCACCCACAGCGCCCTGGTTAGCTGCCAAGCGGCGAAGTTGGAGCAGCCAAGGTAGCGGATCTTCCCCGCCCGCACCATGTCGTCCAGCGTGCCAAGCGTCTCCTCCAGCGGTGTTTCAGGGTCGAAGAAATGGACCTGGTACAGATCGATGTAGTCGGTGTTCAGCCTGCGCAGGCTGCCCTCGACCGCGTCGATGAGGTGCTTGCGAGACAGCCCGACGTCGTTGGGGCCGTCGCCTGTGGCTATGAAACCCTTTGTTGCGACTACGAACTTGTCTCGCCGACTTCTCACTGCCCTGCCCACGACCACTTCAGAGTGGCCCGCATTGTAGGCATCAGCGGTGTCGATGAAGTTGACGCCAGCGTCGAGCGCCGCATCGACCACCATCATCGCCCGCTCGTCTTCCACGTACCCCGCGCCAAACATGTTGGTGCCAAGACACACCCGCGACACCTTCAGCCCGCTCCGACCAAGTCTAACGTAGTCCATAGTAATCCTACCTGAACAATCTTGCCGGACGCTCGACGGTCGCCTGGAGACGCCGCATGAAGCTCGCCGCCACCGCGCCGTCGATGACCTGGTGGTCTGCGGTCAGGCTGAGCGTCAGCATCTCTCTGACCACAATCTCGCCGCGCGATACAACCGGCTTCTGTACGCTCCGACCCACTCCAAGGATCCCGCTCTGCGGCGGATTGAGGATCGGCGTGAACCCGTCCACTGAGCCCAGCACGCTGATCGTGAAGGTCCCGCCGACAACGTCGTCCGGGGACAGCGCGTTCGCGCGGGCCTTGTTCGCCAGCTCAAATGTCGCCTCGGCTATCTCGCTTATGCTCATCGAGCCTACGTCGCGAACCACCGGGACGATCAGCCCGTCGTCGAGCGCGACCGCCACTCCAATGTTCACCTGGTCGAAATAGTGGATAGTCCCGTTCGCCAGCACGGAGTTCATAGCCGGCACCCGCCTGAGCGATTCGGCGCACGCTTTGATGAGCGCATGGGCCAGGGTTATCGTGGTGTCTTGGCCCTGGGATGCTTCGCGACGCAGTCGCTGCACTTCGGTCGCGTCGACTTCGAGGAAGTACGACAGCTGAGCAGAATTTCTGAGACTGTCGGACATGTGCTGTGCGATGCTCCGACGCATTCCGCTCAGCGGCTCGCTCCTCGACGGCTCAGGCAGACCCGGAGGCATCGCGGGGGTCTGTTCAGCAGCCCCGTATCCTGTACGGGGCAGGCTCTGCGCTTCAGCGTAGGCGCGAACGTCAGATTCGACTACCCGACCCCGCGGGCCGGTGGCCGTCACCTGAGACAGGTTCACGCCCAAGCTGGACGCCAATCTGCGCGCGCCGGGAGTCGATGGCACGACAGCGGGCGCGGCGGCCTGAGCCTCGGCGAAAGCCCGCACATCCGCCTCGACCACACGACCTCCGGGGCCGGTGGGCGTCACCTGCGATATGTCGACCCCAAGAGTGGAAGCCACCCTTCGAGCGCCCGGCGTCGACCGCACGGACCCGCCACTCTGCCCACGCGCCGCCTCGCGCCGTTGCGGAGCCTGTCGCGTGGCGGCCCTTGCGGCTGGAGCCACCGGAGCTTCCTGGGCTGGCGGCTCTTCGCCTTCGGCAAGCACGTACCCTATCAGGCCGTCTACCGCAACCGTCGCGCCCTCATCCACCACCGGATGGAAGCGACCGCCTGCCACCGATTCGAGATCGTAGTTGAGCTTCTCTGTTTCGATCTCGGCTATGACTTCGCCCTGGTTGACCTCGTCCCCCTGGCCTCTGGCGAGCCGGACAACGGTGCCCTCGGTCATGAAGTCGCCCAGTCTGGGCATAACTATCGGAGTTGCCAACGTGCTTCCCCCAGATTACTCGTGTGGTTGCCGACCTACTCCAGTACGCTGAGCGCCGCGTTGACGGTCATCTCAGCCGTGGGCACAAACAGCGCCTCCAGCGGCATGCTGTACGGGACCGGCGCGTGCGGCGCGTTCAGTCGCTTCGGCGGAGCGTCGAGGTAGTCAAACGCCTCCTCAGCAACGAGCGCGGAGATGTCCGACGCGATCGAGCACCGAGGATAGTCCTCGTCAACTATCACGACCTTGCGGGTCTTCTTGACCGATTCGAGTATCGTCTCGTCGTCCATCGGCGATAGCGACAGCAGATCGACTACCTCTACCGAGTAGCCCTGCTCCTCCAGCGCTGCCGCTGCCTGTAGGCACACGATGGTCATATAGCTGATGCCGATTAGCGTAATGTCCGTGCCTTCCTGCACGACGCGCGACTTGCCGATTTCTATCTCGTACGATTCCTCCGGCACGTCGACGTCGAACCGAATTCCCATAAGCTGGCGGTTGTTGAAGACGATCACAGGATCGTTGTCTCGGATCGCGGCGGTCATCAGGCCCTTGGCTGTATAGGGGTCTGACGGTGCGACGCACTTCAGGCCGGGGAAATGCGTGAAGATCGAGTAGAGCGTCTCCGAGTGCTGGGCGGCCGAATTGGTGCCTGCCCCCGTGCCTGTCATGATCGTCAGCGGTATGGTCACCTTGCCGCCGAACATGTAGTGGATCTTGGCCGCGTTGTTGGTGATCTGGTCAGCGCATACGCCGTAGAATCCGACGTACATGAGATCGACGACGGGCCGCAGCCCCGAGGCCGCAGCGCCCACTCCCGCGCCGACGAAACCGGCCTCCGAGATGGGTGTATCTCGCACCCTGCCGCGTCCGAACTGGCCGACCAGTCCCTTGGTCAGCCGCATCGGGCCGCCCCAGGCGTCCTGCTTGTCCTCCCTGTCTCCGCCACCGGCGATGTCCTCGCCCATGACGATCACGTTCTCGTCGCGCTCCATCTCTTGCCGAATGGCCTCGTTGATCGCCTGTATGTATGAGACCTGTCGTACTGCTTCAGCTACCATTTCTTCCTCCTGGGTGTTGACACTTAACGCTGGGCGATAGCTGACAGGCTACGCATAGCTCACATACACATCCGTCATCAGTTCTTCGGGGTCGGGGAACGGGCTGTCGTCTGCGAAGGCTACCGCGTCCGAGACTGCCTGTACGCACTCCTCGTCGATTGTCCTGAGCTCGGCCTCGGTGGCGAATCCGCCATCCAGGATGTGACTTTCGATCCTGACGAGGCAGTCCCGCGACTCGTAGTAGTCCTCTTCCTCCTGGGTCCTGTATCCGAGAGGATCGTCCGCTCCGAAGTGGCCCTGATAGCGATAAGTCTGGGCTTCGATCAGCGTCGGACCATCGCCGTTGCGCGCACGGCTCACGGCCTCAGCCGCGACCTCGTGCATCTCGATCACGTCCTGCCCATCCACGGAGACGCCCGGCATGTCGTACCCGGCGGCGCGGTTGGCGACCGACGCTCCCGCGACAGTGAACTCGTAAGGCGTGGACTCGGCGTATCGGTTGTTCTCGCACACGAACAGCACCGGCAGCTTCCAGACGCTCGCGAGGTTCATCGATTCGTGCAGCACACCCTGGCTGGAAGCGCCGTCTCCGAAGAAGACCACGCTGACCTGGTCGGTACCCCTCACCTTGGCGCTCAGACCGACGCCCGTCGCCACAGGAATGTTCGAGCCTACGACGCCGTTCGCTCCCAGCATTCCCTTGTTTATGTCGGCGATGTGCATGGTACCGCCCTTGCCCTTGTTGGTACCTGTCGACTTGCCGAGCAGTTCCGCCATCATCTCGCTCAGATCGACACCCTTGGCGATGCAGTGGTGGTGGCTCCTGTGCGTGCCAAGGACGTAGTCGTCGTCTCGCAGATGGGCGCAGATACCGGTCGGCACCGCCTCCTGGCCGATGGAAGAGTGCATCCCACGCAGCTTGCCAGCGTCAGCCTCGCGCCGCGACTGCTCCTCAAACCTACGGATTGTCACCATCGTCCTGTACATCCACAGGAAGCTGTCTCGATTAAGCTCAGAATAAGTGTCTCTCATGCTCCCCTCCACGGAATTTCAGATACACGTGAGAAGTCGTTGCGTCATAGCGCGGACAAACGAACTCGTCGTCCCGCTTGCCACGGCGCGAGTGTAGCAATCGAGGTGTGAGCCGTCAAACGTGATCCGTGCTGCTGTACGGTCCAAGAATGGGCTTCCGGACGAGCCTGCCCAGACGGAATTACTCGTCCAGGTAAATCATCCACTCGAGCAGGTTCTGGTCGGGGTCGCGCGCATAGAGGCTGACGGCGTTCCGATGTTGAAGTGCGCCC
The DNA here is from genome assembly GCA_047515825.1 of Dehalococcoidia bacterium. Taxonomy (GTDB): domain Bacteria; phylum Chloroflexota; class Dehalococcoidia; order Lucifugimonadales; family UBA1123; genus VXRN01. Next base: position 4,384 of record JAKZVY010000137.1, on the reverse strand, counting down.
CGCCGAGGCCCGGGACCGGCGATGATCTCAACTCCCGCTTCCTCAACCGTCCGCCTGCACTCTTCTGCCGTTCCGTCCCACACGAAGCAGATGTCGGCAGACCCTGGAACGGCCGTCGGTCCCCGAAGACTCGCGGTGTACCCCTCTGGATGGACGTTGATCTTTGAGTTTCCCACCTGGATGGAAAATGCGTTGGCCTCTCCTGCCCGCCAGGCGTCCTCGTCGTTGATCGTAAAGCCGAGACGCTTATAGAACTCGATCAGCCTCTCCGCGTCCGCCGTGGGCATAGCAATGTGGTCTATTCCGACCGTGCTCATGGATTACTCCTTCCGGTTACTCTGGTTAATCAAGACGGAAGCCGCAGGATGTCAGTAAGGAAGCTCGGTCTCGGGCCTCTGGCGGATGAAGTGTCCCTGTCGGACTCCGAAGTTCTCCTGGAGCTGCACGGTGAGTCCACCGTCGACGACCAGCGCGTGTCCGGTGATGAAGCTCGCCTCATCTGAGCACAGGAAGGCGACAGCGTTGGCGATGTCCACCGGGCGTCCAACGCGCCCCACCGGGTACTGGTTCACGAAGTAGTCCAGGCCGGAGGGCATGTCGTCCCATCGCGCCTGCTGTCGCTCCGTGACTATGTGACCCGGACAGATGGCATTCACCCTGATCCCGTCCGGTCCAAGCTCCGTGGAAAGCTGCCGAGTGATCCCTATGACCGCATGCTTGCCGGTCTCATAGATCAGCGCGCCGGGAGCGCCGAGTAGACCATGCACGGACGAGATGTTAACGATGCTGCCGTGCCCAGTCCGGCGCATGTGCGGCACAGTGTATTTGGCCGTCAGAAAGTGGGCCTTCACCAGGATGCCGATGCCGGCATCGAAGTCGGACTCGGATATGTCCTCCAGTTTATTGTCTCCGCCCCACAGCCCCGCTGAAAATGCGTTGTTGACGAGGATATCGATTCTGCCAAACTCGGCGTGGGCTCTCTCGACCATGGCCTCGATATCATCCGCTCGGCTCACGTCCGCTTTCATGGCGACGGCGCGCCCGCCTGCTTCGGCTATGGCCTCGGCGTTGGCCCGGGCCGCGTCCATGTCCACGTCAGCTATCAGTACGCTGGCTCCCTCCTCAGCGAGCCGGCGGGAAGTGGCCCCGCCAATGCCCAGCGCTCCACCGGTAACAATCGCTGCCTGCCCTTCAAGTCTGCTCATGCTATCCCCCGTTACTGCAAGATCGTCGAGAAGTTCCCGTGCTCGCCATTCTAAACCGCTCGCACGATAAGCGTCTTGGGCTCACGGTCTCAACCCAGCAGCACAAGCCCCCACACGATGGGAACAGCCAATAGCGAGATGAAAACCGCCGCCGAGCCTAGGTCCTTGGCCCTGGCGGACAGATCGTGAAACTCGGTCCCGACCCTGTCCACCACCGTCTCGATCGCCGAGTTGACCAGCTCGACTATCAGCACAACCAGCAGTGCCGAGATCATCAACGCTCGCTCGACTCCGTTTTCGCCCAGCCAGATCGCGACCGGTGCCAGCACCAGCGCAAGGATGAGCTCCTGTCTGAACGCAGCTTCGCCCCTTATCGCACTCCGCAGACCCGCCAGCGAGTACCGAGTAGCCCTCACTATCCTACCGAAGTCCAGAGTGCGCCCCGCCATTAGAAGCGCTGTCGCCGGTACTGCATCACCCCGAGCAGCACGAACTTAGACCCAAACGTCTTCTTTTGCCTCCCAACCAACCCTGATGTTTCTGAAGCGATCCATACGATCCTCGATCTTTAGTATCTCCTTTGGGTAGAATCCGAGCATGACATCGCACAGTGTCAACATCCAGTCCTTCCGAGAATAGCCCTGATTAACAGTTATTCGACTGGAGTCCCTTATCTGAATCTGGCCCCATCCAAGCGCTCCAACCGTGAGGCAGTCCCAGTCGAAGAATTCAATCGGCTGAAACATTACGTCTGTCACATTGATGCGATTGCCAACCAGCGTGTAGGCAACCATTAACACCGAGAATACATTTCTGTCATCCTCATAGAATCGGGACAGTCGCTCCACAGAAGTGAGGTTGGGCATGCTGAAGCGGGTATCCTCACGATGTGTCTTGACGTCAACGATGCAGTAGAAGTCCTCTCGATCTCTGAACGCTAGATCCGCCATCGCCCGTCGCGAAAAATCCGAAGAGTACTCGCTGCACCATTCCCCTAGGAACGTGTCGAATTGCTCTGAGATCAACTCTTCTATAGCGTCCCCAGTCGCCCGTGTACTCGACGCCGTCCTTGGCGACAAGAATTCTGGCGCGGAATTTAGGAACTCTTTAATCGAGCCGGCAATGCCTTCTTGATGACCCTCGTAGAAAAAGGTCGACTTCATGAGAGTAAACTGCCCTGTATAGAGCGTCGTTTGCGAGACCTGCGAACTGGCGAGTTTCGGTCCATGAACACGCCGTCTGCGTAACCTTGAATCGCCGCATCTTCGTCTGCGAGCCTCAGACGTTTGAGCGCCCAGCAGCAGTATGTGTGGTCTATCTCAATCCCCAAGAAGCGTCGGCCCAGTTTCTTGGCCGCGACAGCCGTCGTGCCGCTGCCAAGAAATGGGTCGAACACAAAGTCCCCCTTGTTCGAGCTAGCAAGGATCAATCTGGCGATGAGCTTCTCCGGCTTTTGAGTCGGGTGGTCGGTGTTCTCCGGCATCGACCAAAAAGGCACCGTCAAGTCAGTCCAGATGTTGGATGGAAATGTAAGCCTGAACCTACCATCAGATTCGCCGCTCCACCCTTTAGGTTCGCCACTCTCCTCCCGATACGGCGCGATCACCCTACGCTTTACCTTAACCGCGTCGACGTTGAACGTATAACTGTCCGAAACGGTACAGAACCAGATATCCTCCGAGTTGTTCTTCCAGTTCTTGGATGCGCCTCTTCCCTTATCTCGAGCCCACGTTATCCGGCTTCTCACCTTAAATTCACGTTCGAGCACCAATGCTATGTGAATTGAAGTCTGCCAGTCTGAACAGATGTAGATCGTACCCGTGGGTTTGAGCATCGGCTTGAGGGCACGCACCGCGGTAGCAAACCAAGCGCCGTATTCCTCACCACTCATTTTCCTGAAGAGTCGTCCATCGTAGTTCTTTGACAGGTTGTATGGAAGATCTAGGATCATCAGATCTACAAATGCCTGTGGCATATGTGGGATTACGCAGAATGTGTCGTGGTTTATGATCCTATTCTCTATATCTGCCTCGTCAACGCGCCCATGTACTGGGAGGAGATTCTTGCTCAGCTCAAGAATCTCGTCGTCGGAACAGACTAGCGTCCTGTTTTGTGGCGCTCTCTTCTTCATGGAAGGCTCCGTTTCCTGCCGTACTCGGCGTCTTGGATTATATCGATTATCGCACTTAATCGAACGCCCGATCTTCGAGAATGGCCAGCGGCGTACCCACCACCATTGCCTTGGCATAGTCAACCCCAACTATGGACGCCGCGACCTCCATCCCGACTCCGAGCTTGGGCGACCTAAGCCCAGTGGCTGAATGCGTGTCCGACGCCATGACATGCGCCAGCCGCCTGTCCAGCAGCTCATGGGTGAACATCTTCACCTCGTCGCCCCAGGTGCCCACGACGCTCCCGGAGGTGACCTGGCTGAGCATCCCATACTCGACGAAGCTCGCGAGCAACTCGACGTCCTCCTGGAACGCCTCGATGCGTTCCGGGTGCGCCAGCACCGGCGTCAGTCCCATGTCCTGGACCTCGACCAGCGTTCTCTCGATGTAGTCCGGCCTGCCGAAGAACGGCATCTCCACCAGGATGTACCGGCTGCCGTTCATCGGGAGCGCACGACCGGCATCTATTTCACTGGGCAGTGCCTCGTCGAGGTGGTTCTCCATTCCCAACACGAGAGAAACGTCTATACTGTGCTCGGCGTTTTGCGCGTTCATGTCCGCGATCAGGCGGCGAAGGTGGCCGACCGACCAGTCCTCGGTCACGTCCTTTCGGTGCGGAGTGGCGAGAATGATCTTGGTGCCGGTCTCCGCCGCGACCCGCGACATTTCGAGCGTCTCTTCAGGCGTTCTTGACCCATCGTCCACACCCGGCAGGATGTGCGCGTGAAGGTCGTACATTACCTGCGCCCTACCTGCGAATGTTGATTCTGCGGAACGCCTCGGCGTAGGGCATATCCGCTCGCTGTCCGATTCTCCGCGCGTTCGACTTGACGAAGTCGCCTACGTCTGTCCCGTCATCAGAGGAGACCTGGGACGCATGCTTCCCGATGGTTGTCTCGAACACTTGGGCCGAAAGGATTTCTTGGTACAAATCAGGGGCTACAACGTCGATGTTGCCGAAATTGAGACAGCACTTCTCGATCTCCCAACGATCGAGCAGGCAGTGGC
>JAKZVY010000136.1:0-28151 GCA_047515825.1 Dehalococcoidia bacterium | reverse complement strand
AAAACGCACAAGCGCCGCGACCGCAGGGTGCTGCAGGGTCTCCGGTTGGTCTCTGAAGACGCCGAATCGCCATGAAAGATGGCAGATGTGGCAGAAGGGTGGCAGGTTTAATTTCAAAACTGCCACCCGAATCCCAAAGCTAGCTTAGCTTTGACGGGTGGCAAGTGTGGCAGATGTGGCAGGTATTTTGAAAACCTTTTTTCAACCCCAAAGTCTTTCGATTGTCCGTAAACCGCATACTCACCCCGCTCAATCCTGAGCAACGTTATGCCCCGGCACGCACGGCGTGGTATATGTGCAAAGCATCACTATTATCATCAAACATACCCTCAAACACCCGACATTTCTCTGAAAATAGGAGCCGGATCCACCACACCGTCACTCCCGCGCAGAGCCCGCCCCCGTGCCCCGACACGGGGGCGGGAATCAAGGTGGGTGGCGGGGCACGTCCTCTTCGTGTCAGCCAACTTTGGAAAGGCCCCAATCCTGGAGTCCTCCTATGCCGACTCTACTTCACCCCAAATCGCAGATTGTCTTAACCCTAACGCAATCCATTCTGTGGTATATTGAGGCCAGCCGGTCAATTCGGTGAGTGTCCTCTGTCATACCACCAAGCTGTGTTCAGCACTCGAAGATACCGGGCAGGGCCGTTGAAGAAAGTGAATTAATGGAGGCAGACATGACCACGGCCACAACAGATCTGCAGCTAATGGCCCATCTGATGAGGCGTGCCGGATTCGGCGCGAGTCGGAGTCAGCTCGAAGCATACGCTGACCGGAGCTACGACGCCACAATTGATGAGCTCCTGACCTCAGTTGAAAGCTACGAGATGACCGACGACTTGATATGGCGCTACCACAACGAGCAGTCGGGGATGATGGGGCAGATAGCCCCAGGCACCTACTGGCTCTACAAGCTGGTCTCCTCGCACAACCCGTTGAAGGAGAAAATGTCACTCTTCTGGCACGGCGTCTTCGCCACCGGATATCCCAAGATTACTAACGGCAAGGTCTTGAATGACCAGATCAGGATGTTCCGCCGATACGGGATGGGGAGCTTCAAGGATTTGCTCGTCGAGCTTGCTCGGGACCCCGCAATGATCATGTGGCTGGACAATCACGACAATCACAAAGGGGCAATCAACGAGAATTTCGGACGCGAGCTGCTTGAGCTGTTCTCGATGGGCGTCGGCAACTACAGCGAAGACGACATCAAGGAGGCGTCGCGAGCGTTCACTGGCTGGACAATCGGCAACCTTGAGTACATGGCGCTTCGGGCGGAGCGCGACTCGATCTGGCCATACGGCCGTATCTCGTGGCACTTCGAGTTCGATGAAGAGGATCACGACGACGGGGAAAAGGAGTTCCTCGGGCAAAAAGGCAACTTCGACGGCGAGGAGATCGTCGAGATCATCTGCCGTCAGCCCGCGACCGCTAGGTTCATCGCGCGGCACATGTACCACTTCTTCGTTGCCGACGAGCCGCCCGTACCTCAGTGGCCATACGTGGAGCCGCAGGACCCGGAGGCCATCGAGGCGCTGGCCAACGCGTACTTCGAGAGCGACTACGACATCGGCCACATGCTCCGCGTGCTGTTCACATCCGACTTCTTCAAGTCGCGGGACTGCTGGTACGCTAGGGTGAAGAGTCCGGCGGAGCTAATGACCGGGGTTCTCAGGCTGACGGGCGAGTTCCAAAGGCCGAAACGCCAAATAGTCGAGCGCCAGGCGCAGATGTCCTGGATGGGCCAGTTCCTGATCAACCCGCCGTCGGTTGAGGGCTGGCACGAAGGGCTGGAGTGGATCGACACGGGTACGTTCGTGGAGCGGCTCAACTTCGCGTCCAGCCAGTTGGGAAACGCGGAGCACCCGGGTGTCAGATCGATCATCGAACGAGTTGCGACGAACGGTGGGTCATCAATCGGGCCTGATGAACTCGTGGACAGGTGCCTGGACGAGATAGGCATGATGTCCGTGTCCGACGAGACCAAGGCGTCTCTGGTGGACTACGCTTCGGTGGACGGCGAGATCGTCGCCGGGCCCGAGGTCGACCCAGAGACCGAACAGCGTGTAGCTCAACTGCTTCAGATAATCGCGGCCACGCACGAGTTCCAGCGCGCATAGGCAGGTGGAATCATGACCACGGCTGAAGCCACCCAGAGACTGGTCTATAGCCACACCATCGGACTCTCGACCATGGAGGGCCGGGGGTTCTACTACCCGGTGGATACGCTGCCGGGCAGCGACGGCAGACTCTACACTTTAAGCCGGTCGCTCGAGGGTGACACTCGCGGCGTGCGGGTCACGATCTACGACATCGACAGTGAGTATTTCGGCACGTTCGCGTCTTTCGGCGAAGGCGCGGGGCAACTCGTCTGGCCAGTCGCCATTGCGCAGGACAGCAAGGGCCATATCTACATCAGTGACGAAGAGCGCAACAAAGTCACCGGATTTGACACGTCCGGGAGCGTGGTCAACTACTGGGGAGACCTGGGCAGCGGGCCGGGGCAACTCGACGGCCCCGCAGGACTAGCTTTCGACCAGGACGGCCTGCTGTACGTCGCCGACCAGCACAACCACCGCGTGCAGGTCTTCAGCGCGGACGGCGAGCTGGTCAGACACTTCGGATCGCACGGATCGGGAGAGGGGCAGTTCAGCCTGCCGTGGGGTATCGCGGTCGGTTCGGACGGGAACGTGTACGTCGCCGATTGGCAGAACGACCGCATCCAGAAGCTGACCTCGGACGGCGAGTTCATCGCCTCTTTCGGCAGGTCTGGGCGCGGGGACGGCCAGTTGTTCAGACCGGCTGCGGTTGTCGTCGACGACGACGGCTGCGTGTACGTCGCGGACTGGGGCAACGAGCGTGTAGTTATCTTCGACGCCGAAGGGAGACTTGTCCAAAATATCCGGGGCGAGGCCACCGATTCCAAGTGGGCCGATGCGTTCTTGGAGATTAACGTGGAGGAGGCAGCGGCGAGGGCCAAGTCCGACATGGCGCCGGACATAGAGTTCTTCAACGACGACCCACACGAGGAGTCGTCGCACATCGAGAAGTACTTTTGGGCGCCGACATCCGTAAAGCTCGACGACGAGGGCAGGCTGTACGTTACCGAGAGCAACCGGCACCGGGTACAGATCTATCGCAGAAACGGCGGCTGATAGGCTATCAAAGGAAAAGACCGAGCCGGACTGACCCGCGCACTTGACGCAGATACTACAATGTAATGGAAACCAATAGCATTAAGATCGGCATCTGGACACCAAAAAGAGAGGGAGCAGCGCCATGGCAGGAAACGGAAATGGCAACAGGTCTGTAGTGGTCTTGCAGCTCAGCGGCGGCAATGACGCGCTGAACACGGTGATCCCATATAGCAACGAGTTGTACTACGACAACCGGCCCTACCTCGCCATCCCCGAGGATCAGGTGCTCAAGCTGGATGACGACTTGGGTCTGAACCCGGCTCTGGGGCCGATCAAGTCTCTGTGGGACGAGGGCAAGGTCGCGGTCATCAACGGCATCGGATACCCTAGCCCCAACAGGTCGCACTTCCGCTCGATGGACGTGTGGCACACTGCCGAGCCCACCGACATTGCCCCCGAGGGCTGGCTGGGCCAGGCCATTCGAGACCTCGACCCCAGGGCCGAGAACGTGGTGACCGGCGTCAACTTCGGCAGGGGTCTGCCCCGCGCCATGTACGCGAAGGACGTGCCAGTCGCCTCGGTCGGAAACCTGGATACCTACGGACTCATGCCCGACATCAAGGACGAGGCCGCGCGCAAGGTCGCGCTGGAGGCCTTCTCCCAGATCTACGGCGGCTCCGGCAAGGACACGATCTCGCAGTTCATCAGTCAGGTTGGCATGGACGCGCTGAAGGGCGCCGACATTCTCAGGACCGCGCCCGCCAGGTACTCATCCAGCATCGAGTACGCCGACAGCCCGATCGCGGGGAACATGAAGAATATCGCGCAGGTCATGTTCGCCGACGTCGGAACGCGTATCTACTACACCCAGCACGGCAGCTACGACACCCACTCGAACGAGCTCAACGCCCACGCCAAGCTGTGGAACGATGTATCCGCCGCCGTCGCGGACTTCATGGACGACCTGAAGGAGCACGACAGGGACAAGGACACAGTGGTGCTGATGTTCTCGGAGTTCGGGCGCAGGATCAACGACAATGGCGCGGGCACCGACCACGGCTCCGGCGGCGTGGCATTCGTGATAGGAGGCGACGTCGAGGGTGGACTCTACGGCGAGTTCCCGTCGCTGCGGGAGGAGGACCAGTTGGAGGGCGACATGCACTTCAACAACGACTTCCGCATCACCTACTCGACGATCCTTGACCGCTGGCTCGGCGTCGACCCGGTGCCGATCACCAACGGCAGTTTCGAGCAGTTCGAGTTCGTCGCCAAGTAACGCTCGAAACCCAAAGTCGCCGCGATGTAGCATGGACCGCGCCGGCAATGGCGCGGTCTATGTCGTTTCAGACGGAGGTACTTTCACAGATGGCAATGCAGAACATTCAGATTCCTCCATGCCCAACACTATTCTGGTTGTAGAAGACGAACCCAACCTGCTCGCCGCACTCGAGTACACGCTGGAGCAGGAGGGTTACGAGGTTCTTACCGCCATCGACGGAGACTCCGGTCTGCATCTCGCCCGCAGCCGGAAGCCGGACCTTCTCGTACTTGACGTGATGCTCCCATCGCTCGACGGCTTCGAGATATGCCGCATCATCCGCCACGAGTCCAACATCCCCATTCTCATGTTGACCGCCCGCGGGGAGGAGGTCGACCGCGTGGTGGGCCTGGAGCTCGGAGCGGACGACTACGTGACCAAGCCCTTCAGCATGAGGGAGCTGCTGGCCCGCATCCGAAGCCTTCTCAGGCGGGCGTTGTCTCCGGTCTCGACCGGCCCTGGGAACGAGTCCGAAGTGCTGCGGTCGGGCGACCTCACAATCGACCTGGCCAGCCACTCGGCGACGTTGGAGGACAAACCTCTCGATATGAAGCCGCGAGAGTTTTCCCTCTTGTCACTTCTCGCTGCCAACAGGGGCCGCGCGTTCACTCGCGACCAGATCCTCGAACGACTGTGGGGCTACGACTACATCGGCGACTCGCGCACCGTTGACGTGCACGTGAGATGGCTGCGCGAGAAGATAGAACCCGAACCCTCCAGACCCCAGAGGATCATCACCATCCGAGGGGTGGGATACCGTTTTGACGGATGAGACTGCCCGGATCACTGCAATGGCGAATCGCCGCCGCGTACACGGCCCTCATTATCATCGCGATGGGGGCCGTCGCAGCTATGCTGATCGCGTTGGCCTTCAATGGAGAAGCCGACATGGTCAGGGTGGCGGCAGTCACCGCGCTCGTCGCGACCGTGGCAGCTGTCCTGGCGGTTATTCTCGCCCGTGTGCTGGCACGATCGACGGCTCACTCCATGCGAACCGCCGCCGATGGCGCGCGCCGCATGGCGGACGGAGACCTCGAACACAGGCTGGAACCGTTATCCCTGGATGAGGGTCAGGACCTCTCCAACGCCTTCAATCGGATGGCGGAGACGGTACACCGAATGGTGAGAGACCTTGAGTCCGAGCAGAGCCTGTTGGAAATCGCGATGGACACGATGGCAGACGGCGTGATCGTTCTGGACCCCGAAAACCGCGTCAGGCTCACCAACCGGGCCGCCGAGTGGTTCGCCGATGCCAACCGCCGGGACAGTCTGGGCCGACCCCTCTCCGAGGTCGTGCGCGACCACGAGCTGCTTCAACTGGCGGCGAGGTCGTCGGAAACCCGCCAGATACAGCAGGCGGAGATCATGCTCCTGCGCCAGCGTCTGTTCCTGAACGTGATCGCGACTCCAATATCGAGTGAGCGAGGAGAGGGGGTGCTCCTGACCCTCCAGGACGTGACGCGCCTCAGACAGGTCGAGACGACGAGGCGCGAGTTTGTAAGCAACGTGTCCCACGAGCTGCGCAGTCCGCTCGCGTCGGTAAGAGCGATGGTGGAAACGCTCGAAGGCGGTGCTCTGCGGGACCAAGAGGTCGCGCTCGACTTCCTGGGGCGGATAGAGGGCGACATCCAGCGCATGACCACCCTGGTGGACGAGCTTCTGGAGCTGTCCAGGCTGGAGAGCGGGCAGATGCCGATCCACCTTGCCCCCTTGTCGGTAAGCGAGGTGGCGGGCGGGATCGTAGCGAGATTCAAGGGGCCGGCCGCCGCCGCGGGAGTGAAAATGGGCATGGACTTTCCGCCCGACCTTCCATACGTCATGGCAGAGGCCGGCAAGCTCGACCAGATACTGACGAACCTGCTCGAAAACGCGCTGAGATTCACGCCGGAAGGCGGCAGCGTGGACGTCTCCGCCAGCACAGTCGAGCGGTGGGTCAAGCTGACCGTTTCAGACACCGGCGTCGGCATATCCAGCGAGCACCTGCCGCACGTGTTCGAGCGCTTCTACAAGGTCGATAGGTCACGCCGGGACGGCGGTACAGGTCTCGGACTGGCCATCGCCAAGCATCTCGTTCAGGCCCACGGCGGCGACATCAACGTCAGCAGCACCGAGGGCCAGGGAAGCTCGTTCAACCTCACGCTACCACGGGCGACGTGAGCTTCGCCGAAGCCGCTCTGCTTGGGTTGATCCAGGGGCTGGCTGAGCCGCTTCCGGTCAGCTCTCAGGGAGTCGTCACGGTCGTCAACGCGTGGTTGTTCGACGCCACCCTAACCGATTCTGTTGCATTTTCGCTCTGGCTCCACATGGGCACCGCGCTCTCCGTCGTCGTCGCCTTCAGGCGAGACGTGACCGCCGTACTCCGCGACACGCTGAGCCGTCCGACCAGACCAACAGCGACAGTGAACTTCCTGGTCATTGCGACGGTCGTCAGCGCCCCCCTGGGCTTTCTCGCGCTGGCCGGACTGTTCGAGTTTTCCGACCGCATCGGTACAGCGGCCATGGGAGCTGTCGGTGTCATGATGCTCGCCACGGGCACTCTCCTTCTACGCAGACGGTCCGGGGGAACGCGCACCCGCGACGACGTAACCTGGCTGGACGCCCTAGCGACCGGAGTCGCCCAGGGACTCGCGGCGCTCCCCGGTCTGAGCCGGTCCGGGCTTACGGTATCCACGCTGCTCTGGCGAAGGGTCGACCGGTCTGAGGCGCTGGCCCTGAGCTTCCTGCTCAGCGTCCCGGCCAGCTTGGGCGCGGGCATCTACGGGGCACTGAAGACAAATGCCTACGCCTCGCCGGAGGCGCTGGTTGCCCTAGCCACGGCCGCTGTCGTCGGGTTCGTCGCCATCAGGGCGCTCATCAAGCTCGCCGAACGGGTTAACTTCGGCTGGTTCGTCATCATCGTGGGCGGGAGCATCGTCGCGGGAGTCGTATGGGAGACGCTAATTTCAAACATCTATTCCTGATCATTCCTTAGTAATCCCCTAACGCCCGCTTAACTCTTTGTTAATCCAGAACCTCTAGAGTCTCTTGTGTCGACTTGCTGGACATTCCAAACGCAGTCCGGCGCGTTTCGGTACGGCCCAGGATTGCCTGGACCATTATTGGAGCACTGTAAGATTCTGGCGGTTGAATCGACGATGATGACGACTATCAAGCTGCCCAGGTTGCTGGGCATTCCTGGCCTGTTGCTTTTCGCGATGTTGGCGACTGTTCTGGCAGCGGGGGCGTGCGGCTCAGACAACACGTTGAGCGCGGCCCAGAGTCCATCGGATGCCTCGTCTGCTCAGAGGGCGCAGTTGACCGGCACCATCGAGATCGACGGCTCCAGCACGGTCGCACCCATCACAGAGGCCGTCGCGGAAGAGTTCAGAAAAGTACAACCCAAAGTGCTGGTCAACGTCGGCATCTCAGGCAGCGGCGGCGGCTTCAAGCGCTTCACCGTCGGCGAGACCGATGTGTCCGACGCCTCCAGGGCGATCAAGGACTCCGAGGCGGCTAAGGCCGCAGAGAACGGCATCGAATATTTCGAGTTCTTGGTCGGCGTCGACGGCCTATCCGTCATGGTCAACCCTAAGAACGACTTCGTTGACTGCATGACCGTTGAACAGCTCAAGATGATTTGGGAACCGGAAAGCTCGATCGACTCGTGGAACGACATCGACTCCTCATGGCCCGACAGGAAGATCAACCTCTACGGACCGGGCACGGACTCCGGCACCTTCGACTACTTCACTGAGGAGGTCGTCGGAGAGGCCAAGCTGTCCCGCGCCGACTACACCGCGTCCGAGGACGACAACGTGCTCGTCCAGGGCATCAGCGGCGACCGAAACGCGCTCGGCTACTTCGGTTACGCCTACTACTCTCAAAACACCGACAAGCTCAAGCTCGTCGAGGTCGATAACGGCAGCGGCTGCGTCGCGCCATCCCTCGCCACCATAGCGGACGGCTCGTACGCCCCTCTGTCCAGGCCGCTGTTCATATACGTCAACAAGGAGCGTGTACAGCAGCGCGCGGAGCTGAGTGCGTTCGTAGAGTTCTACATGGAGAATGGCGCCCAGCTCACCGCCGAGATCGGCTACGTGCCGCTGTCGTCGCAGGACTACCAGAACAACATGGCAGTGCTCAGGTAGTCCAAAACCCCGCTTCAGGGATAACCCTGGAGGTGAGGACGGGCGGCGAGGCACGTTTTCCTCTGAGATGCGCTTGTCGCCCGTCCATCCCATCTCTGGGCAGATCGTGAAAGGCAATTCCCAAAGCCTGTACCATGTGTGATAATCCACAACGAGGGGCGTCGTTGGAGACTACAGTATCGAGGGCAGGCGACATCGACACCGGAAGCCAAGACAATGTCGCTTCCGGAAGGTTCCGTCGCGGCCGCGGCCGCCGTGTAGAGGGAACTATCGTCCGGTGGGTGTTCTTCGGATGCGCGCTCATCTCCATCTTTACGACCATCGGAATCGTCTTCATCCTGTTCGGCCAGTCTGTCGGCTTCTTCAGGGAGGTCTCGGTCTGGGAGTTCATATCGGGAACGCGATGGACCCCGATCCTCAAGCCGACGGCCTTCGGAGTGCTGCCGCTCGTGGCCGGTACGCTCTTGGTCACGGCGCTGGCGGCAGTGGTCGCCCTTCCCGTCGGACTGACCACCGCGATCTACCTTGCCGAGTACGCTCCAGACAAGGCGCGCAGAGTGCTAAAGCCCTTCATCGAGATCCTGGCCGGAATCCCCACCGTCGTATACGGCTACTTCGCTCTGACCTTCGTAACGCCCCAGCTCCAGAGGATCTTCCCGGACATGATCGTCTTCAACGCGCTGAGCGCGGGCGTCGTCATGGGCGTCATGATCATTCCCATGGTATCGTCACTCAGCGAGGACGCCATGATCAGCGTGCCGAGGTCGCTTCGACAGGCCTCGTACGCACTGGGCGCGACCAAACTCGAAACGAGCCTGAAGGTGGTGGTCCCAGCCGCCCTTTCTGGAATTGTAGCTTCCTTCATACTCGCCATATCCCGCGCCATCGGCGAAACGATGCTGGTCACCATCGCCGCAGGCGCCACGCCCCGCATCACCGCGAATCCGCTCGAGAGCATTCAGACGATGACTGCCTACATAGCCCAGCTCGCTCAGGGTGAGGCATCTCACGACTCCGTCGAGTACAAGACCATCTTCGCGGTCGGTCTGCTGCTGTTCTTCATGACACTGGCGCTCAACTTGTTCGGCCACTGGGTGGTCCGCCGCTGGAGGCAGGCATACTGATGGCACAGACTTTCCAGACGCTCGGACAAAGAACCGTTGAGGTAGTGAAGAACTGAGGACGGATTCCACCGATGGCGCAGAATACGAAAAACTTCAATCCAAGACTGGCCCGTCGCAAGATGGTCGGGGGGATCTACTACGTCGTATTCCTGGCCGCCGTGATGGTGAGTATCGTAAGCCTGTTCGTACTGCTCACCCAGACCGCCATCGAGGGGTTGCCGTGGCTTGACTTCGACTTCCTGACGAACTACATGTCCAGGAAGCCCGAGCTGGCAGGCATCAAGGCCGCCGTCATGGGCACGATCATTACAATCGTTTTCACGGCGCTGTTCACCGTACCCGTCGGCGTGGGAGCCGCGATCTACCTCGAAGAGTACGCTCCGAAGAACCGGCTCACCCAGATAATCGAAATCAACATCTCCAATCTGGCCGGCGTGCCGTCGGTCGTGTACGGCCTGCTCGGCCTGAGCGTATTCGTACAGCTCATGTCCTTGGGCAAAGTCGTCCTGGCGGGCGCGCTCACTCTCGGACTGCTGGTGCTGCCCATCGTTATTCTCGCATCCAGAGAAGCGATCCGGGCGGTCCCGAACGAGTACCGTCTGGGAGCCTTCGCCCTGGGAGCCGACCAGTGGCAGGTCATCAAGGGCGCCGTCCTCCCCTCAGCCCTACCTGGAATACTGACCGGCACCATTCTGGCCCTGTCCAGGGCCGTGGGCGAAGCCGCGCCGATTCTCGTCATCAGCGGACTAGTTTATGTGACGTTCGTACCCGGTCCCCTTGACAGGTTCACCGTGCTGCCTCTTCAAATCTTCACATGGGTCGGTCGACCTCAGGAAGAGTTCCGGTCCCTCGCTGCCGCTGGCATCATCGTTCTGCTGGTAATCCTGCTCTCGATGAACGCCGCCGCCGTGCTCCTGCGCAACAAGTACCAGACAAGATCAGAGGACTAGAGAGTTGATCCAAACGGCCCCTGTTTTCAAGGTCAACAGCCTGAACCTGTTCTACGACGCCTTCCGCGCTCTCAAGAACATAGACATGGAAATCAGGCGCTACTCCATAACCGCGCTGATCGGCCCGTCGGGGTGTGGCAAGAGCACACTGCTGCGCTGCTTCAATCGGATGAACGACCTGATCCCCAGCGCGCGCATCGAGGGCGAAATCCTCTTCGAGGACTCCGATCTGTACGCGCCGGACGTGGACGCGACCGAGATCAGGTCGCGGATCGGTATGGTGTTCCAGCGTCCCAACCCGTTCCCCAAGTCCATCTACGACAATGTGGCGTTCGGCCTGAAGATCAACGGCTACCAGGGCGACATGGACGAGGCGATAGAGCGCTCCCTGAGGCAGGCGGCGCTGTGGGGCGAGGTCAAAGACCGCCTCAGGAGCAGCGCGCTGGAGTTGTCGGGCGGACAGCAGCAGCGCCTCTGCATCGCCCGCGCACTGGCGGTGGAGCCTGAGGTGATCCTGATGGACGAGCCCGCGTCTGCGCTCGACCCGATCGCCACACTGGCAATCGAGGAGCTGGTCCGGGGCTTGAGCGAGCATTACACCATCGTGATCGTCACCCACAACATGCAGCAGGCGGCGCGTGTCTCCGACGAGACGGCCTTCCTGATGGTTGGTGAAGACCGGGCCGGATACCTCGTGGAGCATGGGGAGACCAACCAGATCTTCACCAATCCCGGAAACGAGCGCACCGAAGCGTACATAACCGGAAGATTCAGCTAGGGAGGGGGATGCACAATGCCGCGCACGGACTTCGACAGGGACCTCAGAGATCTCCAGGATGAGCTTCTGACACTCGGCGGAATGGTCGAGAAAGCCATCGCCAAGTCACTGGACGCGCTGAAGAACCGTGACCTCGCTCTCTCCGAGGAGGTCATTGCCGAGGACGACATCATCGACGAGAGGCGCTTCGAGCTGGAGGAGAGGTGCATCGACCTGATGGCGACTCAGCAGCCGCTGGCCGGAGACCTCCGCATCATCATAACCGTTCTGCACGTCGCGGTAGAGCTGGAGCGCATGGGCGACTACGCGGAGGGCATCGCGAAGATCAGCGTCGCGATGGGAAACGAACCTCCGCTCAAGCCGCTCATAGACATCCCCCGCATGGCGGACAGGTCATCCGACATGCTCCGCCGCAGCCTGGACGCCTTCGTCAACCGCGACATAGAGGCGGCGTACCAGATCTGTGACGACGACGACGAGGTGGACGCCCTGTACGACCAGGTCTACAACGAGCTGCTGATCTACATGATGTCCGACCCCGGGACCATCCGGCGCGCGACGTACCTCCTGTGGGTGGCGCACGACCTCGAGCGCATCGCGGACCGCACCACCAACATCGCCGAGCGCGTCATCTTCCTGGTGACCGGCAGGCTGACGGAGACTAAGGTCTCGAAGTACTAGACCCGACCAACACCAGACACCCCACCTGAAGGGCAATCGGAAGCAGAACGTGCCGTTTGGCCCGACCTGCGGATTCCGCGCCGTTGTTGAACGTACCTTCCTCTGATATACTGAATCCCGTTTCGGAGCCTGGAGTAGCAACTGGTCTTCGAGGCTGATCACACCGCCTGTTCCCCAAACCTCGGTTGTGGCGCGGCCTCGCCGCCCATGCCTGTCTCGGCATACGATGCGGCGGATACGGAAATCAGGGTTGGTTCATTGCGCTGACCCACAAGTTTGAACGAGGTAGAAAAGAAAGGAGGTGGGCTATTGAAGTGGATTGATTACGAGGCCCCACACTCTGTACGGGAAGCTGTCGACCTGCTGAACGAGGCCGGAGACAGCGCAAGGCCCCTGGCAGGAGGAACCGACCTGCTGGTCCAGATGAGAGCGAGGGCATACGACCTGGACTACGTGGTGGACGTCAAGAATATACCGGAGCTCAACGAGCTCACGTATGACCCGGACAACGGTCTGACGATCGGCGCGGCGGTGCCGTGTCATCGGATATACGCCAACTCGACTGTCCGCACAGTCTATCCGGGGATCGTGGACGCCGCCAACATCATCGGCGGCACGCAGATACAGGGCCGCGCCTCGCTGGGAGGCAACCTGTGCAACGCCGCTCCGAGCGCAGACTCGGTCCCAGCGATGATCTCCTACAGCGGCGTCGCCCGGATTGCGGGGCCCAACGGCAGCCGCGAGGTCGCCCTGGAAGACTTCTGCACGTTCGTCCGGCAGACCGTCCTGGAGCGGGGAGAGCTGCTAGTCTCGCTGCACTTCCCCACACCGGAGGCCAACTCCGGCGCCAACTACATCCGATTCATCCCCAGAAACGAAATGGACATAGCGGTGGCCGGCGCCGGAGTCTCGGTTGTGCTGGACAACGGCGACATCAAGTCGGCGCGGATCACGCTGGCGTCTGTCGCTCCCACGCCGCTGTTCGTCGAAGAGGCGGCCAGCGCGATCGCAGGCAAGCCCGCCAACGAGGAGACCGTCCGCATCGCGTCCGGGATAGCCCGGGACACCGCAAAGCCAATTACCGACATGCGCGGCACCATCGAGTACCGCAAGCATCTCTGCGAGGTGCTGACCCGCCGCGCTCTGCTGACCGCAATCGAACGAGCCAAGGAGAACTAGAAGTGCCCGCTAAGACCTATGTACAGACCATAATCAACGGCGAGCACGTGGACTTCCTCTGCGAGCCTCGCCAGAGCCTGCTCGAAGTGCTGCGGGACGTGATCGGACTCACAGGCACCAAGGAGGGCTGCAACGACGGCAACTGCGGTGCCTGCACGGTCGAGCTGGACGGACGCATCGTCACGTCGTGCCTCGTTCTCGGCGTAGAGGTCGAGGGCAAGGAGATGACGACGATCGAGGGCGTCGCCCAGGGAAGCACGCTGCATCCGGTGCAGCAGGCGTTCCTCGAAAACGCCGCGCTCCAATGCGGCATCTGCACGCCCGGCTTCATCGTCGCATCCAAGGCGCTGCTCGAGCACAACCCCGATCCGTCCGAGCACGAAATCCGCTTCTGGCTCGCCAACAACCTCTGCCGTTGCACCGGCTATGACAAGATCGTACGGGCCGTCCAGGACGCGGCGGTGAAGATGCAGGAGGCTTAGATCATGACCCAAACCGTGGACTACGAGCGAAACATGGTGCTGGCCACCAAGACCTACGACGTGGTTGGCACACGCCCCATCAGGCACGATGGGGCAGACAAGGTGACGGGACGCGCGCTGTATGGGGCCGACTTCGACACGGCGGGGATGCTTCACGGCAAGGTGCTCCGCAGCCCGCACGCGCACGCCCGAATCAAGAGCATGGACACCTCGGCAGCCGAGGCGATGCCCGGAGTGCTCGCGGTGGTTACCAACGCCGACTTCACCGGCGACGATGACGCCATCGTTGATTTCGGTGAGGGAGCGACCAGCCTCAAGTGGCTCCGCGACAACGTCCTCGCGTCCGACAAGGCCCTCTACAAGGGTCACGCGATCGCAGGCGTCGCCGCCGTGAACCCGCACGTCGCGGAGGAGGCCCTCACCCTCATAGAGGTGGACTACGAGGTCCTGCCCCCGGCGATAACCGTCGAGGACGCTATGAGCGACGACGCGCCCATCCTTCACGAAGACCTCAAGACCGAGGAGCTGGGCGAGCAGACCGACAACGTCAGCAACATAGCGCAGCACTTCCAGCACAAGAAGGGCGACACGGCCAAGGGGTTCGCAGAAGCCGACTCGATCGTCGAGCGCGAGTACCGCGCTAAGACCGTCCACCAAGGCTACATCGAGCCGCACAACGCGGTCGCGCTGTGGAACAACGACGGCAGACTACACGTCTGGTGCAGTACCCAGGGGGCCTTCACGGTCCGCGACGCTATGGCCCAGATGATGGAGATGCCCGTGTCCCAGATCAGGGTCACCCCGATGGAGATCGGCGGCGGGTTCGGCGGCAAGATCCCCGTGTACCTAGAGCCGGTCGCCGCGCTGCTCTCCAAGAAGACCGGACAGGCAGTCAAGATCCTCATGAGCAGGGCCGACGTGTTCGAGGCCAGCGGTCCCACCTGCGGCTCTTGGAGCCGCGTGAAGATCGGCGCCAAGAGCGACGGCACGATCACCGCGGCGGAGGTCGAGTTGGCCTGCGAAGCTGGGGCCTACCCGGGATCCCCGGTCGGCGCCGGCGCCATGTGTGCGCTTGCGGCCTACGACATCGAGAACGGCACCGTCGACGGCTATGACGTGGTCGTCAACAAGCCCAAGACCGCGGCATACCGCGCTCCGGGCGCACCGAACGCCGCGTACGCCGTCGAGCAGGCGGTCGATGAGCTCGCACAGACGCTGAACATGGACCCGATCGAGCTTCGGCTCAAGAACGCTGCCAAAGAGGGCACCCGCAGGGTGGACGGCCCGACCTTCAACAGGGTTGGTCTCGTCGAAACCCTCGAGGCTATGCGCGACCACCCGCACTACAGCGCCCCGCTCGGCGAGAACCAGGGACGCGGCGTCGCCGTCGGGTTCTGGTTCAACATCGGCTTCGACTCCTCCGTCAACTTGGCAGTCAACGCCGACGGCACGGTGAACCTGACTGAGGGATCCACGGACATCGGCGGTACCCGCGCCTCAATCGCCATGCAGGCGGCAGAGGTACTGGGCATTCCGGCCGAGGACGTCCGCCCGTCCGTGGTGGACACCGACTCGATCGGCTACACCGCCGTAACCGGCGGAAGCCGCACGACGTTCGCCACCGGCTGGGCCGCATACGAGGCCGCGCAGTCGGTGAAGCAGCAGATGATCGAGCGCGCCGCGTCGATCTGGGACGTCGACGCCGACTCTGTGGAGATGGACAAGGGCGTCATCAGGTCCAAGTCCGACCCAGAGCTGAGCACGACCTTCAAGGAGCTTGCTGGGCAGCTTGGGCGCAGCGGCGGCGGCATCTCGGGCACCGCGTCGGTCAGCCCGACGGGTGTCGGGGGCTCCTTCGCCGGCAACATCGTCGACCTTGAAGTCGACCCCGAAACCGGCAAGACCGACGTCACTCGCTTCACCGCCTTCCAGGACGTGGGCAAGGCCATTCACCCGTCCTACGTCGAGGGACAGATGCAGGGCGGATCGGTGCAGGGCATCGGCTGGGCGCTGAACGAGGAGTACTACATGAACGATGACGGCGGCATGGACAACTCCACGCTGCTGGACTACCGTATGCCGACCAGCCTCGACATCCCGATGATCGACACAGTCATCGTCGAGGTCGCCAACCCCGGACACCCATTCGGTGTTCGCGGCGTGGGCGAGGCCAACATCATTCCTCCGACTCCGGCCATAGCCAACGCTCTCCAGCGCGCCATCGGCACAAGGCTGTTCGATACGCCTATGAACCCGGTCGCCATAACAGCGGCCAAGGCGGCAAATGGGGGCTAGTCTCTCAGCTTAGGCGAGAGTGACCGAAGCATGAAGATACGGGGCGGGTCTTGGGACTCGCCCCGCGGTTAATAGTCGAAGCGCAAATCAGGGGCATACACTCTTCTAGGAGTTGACAGGTGATAGCAAAAGTACCCTTGATTCTTGACCCTCAGCCCGAAGGCGGATATACAGTAACATCCCCCCTATTGCGCGGATTGGTAACCGAGGGTGATACAATTGCCGAGGCGCTGTTTAATGCCCAAGATGCGTTCCAAGTAGTGATTGAGATATACGAAGATTTGGATCGCGAGTTGCCTCCGGAGCTATTCACCGAACATGACGGCAAAGAGCCTCTTCAAATAGAAATACTGGCCCCACTTCCCGTTCCAGTTGCCACTCCTGCATCTTGAGATACAGAGAAGCGGCACGCAAGCTGAGTCGCCTGGGCTGTTACGAAACGACACGAAGAAGCAGAGGGTCGCACAGAAAATAGTTCAACCCGGATACACGGCAGGGGTCCTCACTACCAGACCATCAAAGTCGTGACCTGAGAATCGGAACCCTGCGCGCGGCAATCAGGGATTTAGGCTTGGACTGGCAGGAGTTTCTCGAGGCGTAGGAGTCGTATCCTAAATCGGAGCTAACCCATGGCAACAGTGTTCATCCCGTCCCTCATGCAGAAACTCAGCGACGGCAGCCACCGCGTCGAAGTCGAAGGCTCCAACGTCCGCCAGATCGTCGACAACCTCGACGCTCAGTATCCCGGCTTCAAGGAACGCCTCATCGACGACGGCCGGATCAAGGGCAACATCTCCGTCGCCATAGACGGCGAGATAACCCCTCTCGGCATACTCGGAAAAGTGGGCGAGAACAGCGAAGTCCACTTCCTCCCCGCCCTCGGCGGCGGCGCATGAGCGAAAGAAAGCTGCAACCTCTCGACGAGGACTGGCAGACCGCGCTGGCCGTCGTCGCACATCCGGATGACCTGGAATACGGCGCTGCGAGTGCGGTCTCCAAGTGGACCTCTGAGGGCAAGAAGGTAGTCTATCTGCTCGCGACGCGCGGTGAGGCAGGGATAGACGGCTTGGATCCCGACGAAACGGCCAGGGTGCGCGTTCAGGAGGAGATAGACGGTGCCGCAGTGGTGGGTGTTGATACTGTGGAGTTCCTCGATCACCCGGACGGCATTGTGGAGTATGGCCCGTCACTGCGCCGCGACATCGCCCGCGCGATACGGCAGCACAGGCCCGATGTCGTCATAACCATCAACCTCGACATGCGCTTTTCTCAGGGCATGGCCAACCAGGCCGATCATCGAGCGGTCGGACTGGCGGCCCTGGACGCGTCCCGCGACGCGGGTAATCGCTGGATATTCCCGGAGCTGTTGGACGAGGGACTGGAGCCGTGGAACGGCGTCAAAGCGTTGATGGTCAACGCATCGCCAAAGCCTACCCATGCGGTAGACGTTGGCGACCATATCTACAAGGGTATCGAGTCGCTTGAAAAGCACGAACTGTACATCAAGGGTCTCGGCACCGATTTCGACCCTGAGATGATGCTGACTATGGTCGCAAACGCCGTGGGCCTGGAGTTCGGCTGCGACTATGCGGTGAGCTTTGAGGTGTACCCGATATAGTCACGTGCAGCGACGCGGGAGTGGCGGACCCACAATACAGATCGAACGCTCTACCAACAATTTCTCTGGTACAATGACCCACCCATAGCCGGAGACACCGCAATGGGACGAACGACAGTTGAAGCCTTCGCCATCGGCCCCAACGGAACTCGGCGGTTCGAATTCCTCGTAGATACAGGCTCGACCTTCGCCGGTCTGCCCATTGAGGACATCGAGGCGCTGGGCTTGCCGATGGTTCATGGTGGAAGGCGCAAGGTCATGACGGCTACGGGCGTGATCGAGCAAGAGACTTACAGTGGGGCGATACGGCTAAATGGCGAGGTCACACCGGCGCTCGTATCAGAGGCTCCGGTTCCTCTCATCGGTGTGGAAGTGCTGCAACTTCTAGGAATGAAGGTGAATCCAGTCACACATAAACTGGAAAAGCCCGGGGAGGACGAAATTCCGTACATGGCCTTGCGCCTCTGACGGGATAGTTCGAAGATCGACATAAGGAGAACCCCAATGGCAGACAAAGACATCAAAGGCGTAATCGTTCCGATGCTCACCCCGCTGAACCCGGACGAGACCGTTGACGTTCCATCCCTACGCCGGCTGGTCAACTACCTGATCGACAACGGCGTCCACGGCATATGGGCGTCCGGCACCACCGGTGAGTTCGCAAACCTGCCGGACTCCGAACGCATCCAGGGGATCGAGGCCACGGTGGACGAAGTCGCTGGCCGCGTTCCGGTGATCGGCAACATCTCCAGCACATCGACGAAGATGTCCGTGGATCTCGCCCAGCAGGTTAGCGAAACGGGTATGGACGGCATCGCCCTGACTCCGCCCTACTACTATCCCGACTCCCAGGACGAGCTGCTCGACCACTACCGCCACGTCCGGGACAGCGTCGGACTGCCACTGTGGGTGTACAACATACCGCAGACGGTCAAGACAGCCGTCGATCCTGGGACCATCGCGTCACTGGCCGCTGAGGGCACCGTCGTAGGCGTCAAGGATAGCTCCGGCGCGGGCGAGTTGCTGGCCCAGCTCAACATCCTCTGCGACCAGGGAGAGATATCTCTGCTACGCTTCCTGGGCACCGTGTTCCGAATCACCAGCGCGAGCGCCATCGGCGTCCACGGAGTCATCCCCGGCATCGCCAACTTGGTCCCCGGCGTCTGCGCGCGCGGCTGGGAGGCAGGCGAGGCCGGAGACACCGACACAGTCCGAGAGTGCAACGCGCAGTTGCTGAAGGCGCAGAAAGTGGGTGCGGTCGCCCAGGGCGGAGGCGCCAACGCCGCCAGCTTCGGAGGAATGAAGGCCTCCCTGAAACACATGGGCGTCATCGACCACGACACCACTTCCCGCCCATTCCGTCCCCTGACAAACGAAGAAAAGGAGCAGATTCCACCCATCCTGGAGGAGTTGAGCTTGACAGGGTAGTGATGAAGGGAACGTCAAATCTACGGCCTTGGAATGCCAAGATCCCGACATATCTTCCTGGCCATGTATTCGTTTATCTCTGTGTGTCTGGGAACAGAAGTCTGTCGGTTGGTAGCCGGATTGAACCAAATGGAATGCCTACGACCTTCGCGTAGGAGCTCACAGCCGTAGCCGCGTAAGTGCGCGAGCAACAGCCGTCTTCTCACACCGCCACATCCTCAACTTCACGCACTACGAAGTCGATTTCTGGAGGAATGGTCAGGTCCACTTCGAGCAGGTCTTCAACGGCATATCGCAGGCTGACAAGAAGCTCCTCTCGGGTCCTCTCTTGAGCATTGGCGCCGTTGACCTCATCGACCCAGCCGATCCACCAGTCCTCATCGCGCATGATTATCGCGGTATATGTCTGACCCATGTGAATCCCTCCCTATCTCACTCGATCTACCTCGGTACCTTGTACCCCGCCGTCTGCACTGACGCCAGGTTGTTCTCGTCCCAGGGGTGAGCTAGCGCGACCTCCTCGTTGATGTCCGCTCCCCATCCCGGGGCGGTTGGCACCGTCATGTAACCGTCGATTATCTCTGGCGCCGCGGTGGTCAACTCGTCCTTCCACGGTACGTCGTCTATGTCAATCTCCATGATCCGCACGTTGGGAAGCGTGGCGCACAGGCTGGCGCTGACGAAGCTCGACAGGTGGCTGTAGTAGTTGTGCGGCGCGACGTTGTGCTGATAGACCTCCGCGAGGTCGCCCACCTTTTTGGACTGGCTGAACCCGTTCCACGGCACGTCGATCATGAACATGTCCGCCGAGTGGTTCTCGAAGTACGGGATGTAGTCGCGCATGTAGAAAAGGTTCTCGCCTGTGCAGATGCGCGTCGTCGTCGAGTCCTTGATCTGCCGCAGGCTCTTGGGCTCGTACATGTCGATCTCGAGCCAGAGCATGTCGAACTGCTCCAGCACCTTGGCGATGCGTAGTGCGCCCTCCGTCTTGAAGTGGAAGTTCAGGTCCAGGTTGATGTCGATGTCGTCCCCGACCGCGTCCCGGAACGTGCCGATGAGCTTCTCGATGTGGGGCATCAGCCACTTGGGCGCATACTGGTCCGTGGAGCCGATGCCGCCGCTGAAGCCGCCGCCGAAGGTGGCCTGCTGGCCGGGCATCAGGATGTTCGTCTTCAACGCCGTATATCCGCGCTCCTTCACCTCGTGTCCTAGGTTGGTCACCGCGTCCCATGAGTCTATGGGAGGAGTTCCTATCAGATCGTAGTGCCGGACCCGCGAGCTGCCGCAGTGAGACCAGTATACCCGTACCTGATCCCGCGTCGGACCGCCGAACAGCTCCGTCACGCTGATCCCTAGCGCCTTTGCCTTGATGTCGATGAAGGCGCAGTCAAAGCCGGCGATCGCCTTGGCCGCGATGCCTACCGGACTCTGTCGGGTGATGCGGTACATGTCCTGGAAGCGCATCTCGAAGGCCCTGGGGTCTGTGCCGATGAGTAGCGGCTTCATGTCCCTGATCGTGCCCTCGATCCCGTGCGGCGACCTCCCGTCAGAGCACTCGCCCCAGCCGGTGATCCCCTCGTCCGTCTCCACCTTGACGAACATCCAGGGTCTCCAACCCGCGTCCACGATAAACGTCTCGATCTTGGTGATCTTCATCTCTTGGTCCTTTCCATAATGTTCCGGTTCCGGCTCGGATGATACCACACCGGTCACGATCCAACTTCCGACCATTAGTTGCCGGTAACCTGATTCCGTGCTATAGTGGCATCGTATTCGATACAATATGTATCTCATAGAGGAAAAACATGCACACTATACAAAGCAACACCCACCGGTTGAACTATGCCTACAGTAGTCCGCACCGATGAATTCAGGTTTGTCATCTACGCCAACGACCATGCTCCGCCCCATGTCCATGTGAAGTTGAGAGACGGGCAGGATTGTCGAATTGACTTGCTGACAGGTGACTTTATGGATACTCCGCCTAGGGGAACGCAAAGGAGGATTACGAAAGCATACTATAACAACATCGAAGTCATATGGGCTGAATGGGAAAAGTATCACCCTGATGAACCATGAACGGTATGAGTGAGCGACGACCGGTCGATTCTGCCGATTCGCATAGTGGAATCAACCGGTCGTCAGAGACTGAGATAGAGAGAATAGATTATGATGCAGGTCACCAAAGTCCAGAATGCGAACCGGATGATGATTAGCATCGAACCGTCACGCGAGGGACTCAACGTCTCGTTTGCGGATGGTCTTGTGTCCTCCGTGCCCTGGGACAGCATCAAAGAGGTACACAACCAGGCGGACGTGTACTCGATTGAGCTCGACAGTCCCTATGAAGCTCTTATCAGGACTAGGCAAGGTGAAGTGGCCGAGATCCCGTGGGACTTCGCTAGGCACTTCTGCGATCAAGAGTACAGGGACCATGTCGACGAAATCGCTTCGCGGGGGCGACGCAAGTTTGCGCACCGCCTGCGCAACTTGAGACGCGAGTCGGACCTATCCCAGCAGAAGCTGGCAGAGTTGAGTGGGGTTGGCAGAGTCACCATCGCCAGGATCGAAGCTGCATCCCAATCTCCGAGGCTGGAGACTATCCAGAGGCTGGCTGCCGCCATGGGATATCCGATTCAAGCCTTGATGATGGACGACTGGAAGGAGTTCAGGGCCGTAAGCGAGACCCAAAGCTCCCTTGTCTATGATGACGCTGGATGAATATACTCCCTTCGATATCGACATTCTGTTGATTCTCTAACTCAACACCACAGGAGCACCCCAATGCCAAACCCCGTTGCATACTTCGAGCTGGGCGGCAGGAACGCCGCCAATCTGAGGGAGTTCTATACAGACCTGTTCGACTGGAACATCGAGTCATCCACGCCATCCCTCGCCGGCGGCGACTACTTCTACGTACAGCCCACCGAAGGCGGGGTTGGTGGGGGCATTCTCCAGACCTCGGGCGAAATGCCGCCCAACTACGTCATGTTCTATGTGAGTGTTGACGACCTTCAGGCATACTTGGACAAGGCAGAGAGCTTGGGCGGCACGACGCTCGTCCCGCCGATGCCCATTCCAAGCGGCATGGGTCACTTCGCGGTGTTCCAAGACCCCGACGGCAACGTCATCGGACTGCATAAATTCTAAGGACCTCACATGCCTAACATAGACCCGGGCCTCGCGTTCGCTCCGGCCACCGAGCTCCGCGACCTCATCGCCGCCAAGCAGATCTCGTCGGTCGAGCTTACCGAATTGTACCTGTCTAGAATCGAGCGGCTCGACGGACAGCTAAACTCCTATCTGACTTTGACGCCCGAGATCGCTCTCGCACAGGCGAGGCGCGCCGACGACGCCACAGACAGGGGCGAGTCCCTCGGCCCGCTCCATGGTGTCCCCATCTCGATCAAGGACCTGGAGATGACCAAGGGCGTCCGCACAACCAGCGGCTCCTTGGTGTTCGAGGACAGGACGCCTGACGAGGACTCGGTGGTCGTCGAGCGTGTCCTCAACGCGGGCGCGGTCATGCTGGGTAAGACCAACACGCCCGAATTCGGACACCGGGGCACCACCGAAAATCTGCTCGGCCCTCCCTGCCGAAATCCGTGGAACACGGATTGCACTCCGGGCGGATCGAGCGGCGGCGCGACTGCGGCTCTGTCGGCGGGACTGTGCGCCATCTCGACCGGGAGCGACGGCGGTGGCTCTATCCGCATCCCCGCCAGCTTCTGTGGTCTGTACGGCATCAAGCCCACACAGGGTAGGGTGCCTCGTTACGCCGGACGTGGCGGGCAGGTGATCGCCAACCAGCTCAGCCAACCCGGACCGATCACACGAACGGTCCGCGACGCCGCCACGCTGCTCCAGACACTGGCCGGCTGGGACTCAAGAGACGTCAACTCGCTCAGGGAACAGCCCGGCGACTACACGGCTGCCCTGGAGCGTGACGTATCGGGGCTGCGCATAGCGTGGAGCGACGACTACGGCTATGCCGCGGTGGACCCCGAAGTGGTGGACGTGTGCCTTGGCGCGGCGCGTGAGTTTGAGCGGATGGGCTGCACAGTCGACGATCCTAAATTTGCGCTCGATTCGCCGCAGGAGCACTTCCGCGTCATCTTTGCCACCAACACCTACGCCGCATCAGGATCACTGCTCTACCTGAGGCCGGACGATCTGACCGACTACTTCCGGGAGTCTATGGAGTTCGCCGCCACGCTGACGGCTGCCGACTACGCCAAGGCGTTGGGTAGGTTCGACGAGCTCAGAGCCAAGTTCGATACTCTCTTCGAGCGATACGATCTGTTGCTGTCGCCTACGATGGCGGTTCCTGCGTTCCCAATCGGCGAACACCCCAAGGTCATCGGCGGACAGCCTGTTGACGACCCATCCTTCGGATACCTGCCCTTCACCTACCCGATCAACTCTATCGGACACCCTGCCGCCAGTGTACCGTGCGGCTTCTCGGCGAACGGGCTTCCCATCGGTCTTCATGTCGTAGGACGCAAAGGCGACGAGGAGACCGTCCTCGCGGCATCCGCCGCATTCGAGCAGGCCCGACCCTGGGCCCAGCTCAGGCCCCCGGTCTCGTAAATCGACCGCTCCGCTACTCCCGCGCGTCCAGCCAGCTCAGATGCCCCGGCCAAGCGAGGATTCGCCGGTCGGTGGTGACCAGCCTATGGCCGAACATGGCCGTGGCGACGATGATGCGGTCCGCCGGGTCCCCGTGTATGTCGGGCAGAAGACCCGCCCGGAGGGCGATGTCGCCGTCGACGGGAATCTCAATAAGGCCTTCATCCAACTGCTCTTTACGCCACAAGCCGATATCCTCGGGAAATCGTATGCGCCCCTTATCCCTGAGCATCGCCACTTCCCAGAACGTGATTGCGGAAACCCCGATCTCGTCGGACTGCCATGCTTGCTCGATTTCCAGCCGGGCGCGCCGTCCCAGTCTGGCACTGCCTAACCTCAGCCACAGCAGTACTTGTGTGTCGAGCAGCATCAATGCAGGTCGTCTCAGTTCTTGCCGGTTTCGGCTTCCCACTCCACGTCAATAGGCTCGTCGATATCACCGAATATCTCAAACCTCCCGCGGTCGATGCCAAAGAGTGTCTTGGGCTTCCTCCGGTAGGGGGTCAGCCTAGAGACAGGTTTACCGTACTTGGTGATCACGATCTCCTCACCGGTCTCTGCCACCTCGTCCATGAGTTTGAGGCACTTGGCCTTGAACTCCGACGCCTTGATCGTGCGGGCGGCGGTCACTGCGCTGTCGTCGTTCGTCATGTTGCGCTCCCCCGTGCCCTACAGCGTGACCATCATTGTAACATGGTCATGACCATAGTCATATCCGAGGCGCTATTGATCTTACGCGTCATGCACCGCGCAGCGCCTTCACCCTGCACGCCAAGCTCACGACGCGTCTATCGTTCACATCCCCTCGCAAGACTCGCCACACCGCCGCTCCCCGGCTAACCTGACCGAACGTGTCCAATGTATTGGACAATAGTACGTGAGCCGAGTATAGTCCCCTTCGATTTTGCAAAAGTCAGTACCACGTCTAAGTGCGTGTAACCCTTCGGTAAGGGTGGTGCTACGATGCGCCCCCTTCTTGGTTGC
Source organism: Dehalococcoidia bacterium (assembly GCA_047515825.1). Lineage (GTDB taxonomy): Bacteria > Chloroflexota > Dehalococcoidia > Lucifugimonadales > UBA1123 > VXRN01. Next base: position 3,419 of record JAKZVY010000136.1, on the reverse strand, counting down.
ACCGTGGGAACTGACGACTTTTGCAGAAGAGTAGTCTAACCACCCAGCCGAAAGGGGGCTGCCTGGTATGAGTCGAAGAAATGTGTCGGGCGAAGCATGAGGAGCGTTGATGCTGGTAGGCATTCTCGTGCTACTCTTTGTTGGACTCGTCTTCGTTGCATGTGGCGAAGACGACCCTTTTAACGGCCCGGACAACCAACTCGCCCAGGTGATCCCGACACCGACTATAACGCCTGAGCCTACTCTGACACCGACACCAACTGTCACCGCCGCGCCCACCAGCACAGCGACCCCCACGCCTGAGCCTACTCCGATACCGACGCCCCCGTGTGCAAACCGGGGCATGAGGCGCTACTAAGTAACTGCGGGTAGTGGACTCTGTTCGCATACGGCTCTGCGGCTATTTCCACGTGTACGGCCCAGCTCGCCGGGGCATAACTATGCACAGGGTGGGCCTGGGAAAAGCTCGGAGTGTGTTCAGAAAGAAACCTTTGGGGCGAAATTTGCCACCTGTGCGCTGTTGCGATTCATGAAATATAGATCGTGGAAGTAGGAATTGCTTATTACAGTGGATGGTGGTGAGTGTGAAATCCTTCGGATCCTTCGGCAAGCTCAAGGCAGGCCCTTTGACGGGGCTTAGGACAGGCTAGGTTCAGCATAGGCCCAGCTAAGAGTTGGATGGTGCCCACCCCACGTATCGAGGTGCGGGGTGACGTTGTTTTGGGAGTCTTGGAAAAGTTTTTTGAAATACCTGCCCTTTGTGCCCTTCCTGCCCTGTCCAAAGCTGAGCGGAAAGCTGTCCAGCTTTGAGAGGCAGGGCAGTTTCGAGAAATCCTTTCTGCCCTGATTCTGCCCTTCAGGCCCTGTTTTGGGTGATTTCAATACTTAGACTCCACTTCCCTTCGGTAATCCAAGGACGGGCGGGAGACGTGAAGTATCAGGTTGATGGTGTCGGCTGTCACTTTGGGGCGGATCATGTTGCGTGACCAGATTTGCGATGGACAAGAGTTCTAGTCAGTAGGATAGCACGCTGGTGGAGAGGGTTGTCAAGAGGGACGACGTTGCGCAAGGCGGTGGGGCGGTGTACGGTAGAAACATCAATGCTAGCTGTACCCGGAAGGGAGTCTGGTGAGCTTCAACATCAAGAACGAAGAGACCTGTCGGTTGGCCGGTGAGTTGGCGCGTCTTACCGGCGAGACGATGACCGGCGCGATTACGGTTGCACTCAGGGACCGTTTGGAGCGGGAGAGACGCGAGCGCAGCGTCGAGGTCCGCCTCCGAAAGATGCGCGCCATCTCAGAGCGCTGCGCCAAGCTGCTGCGCGAGGGCGGCCCACCGATCGATCACGGCGATTTCCTATATGACGATCACGGGCTGCCAAAGTGATAGTCGATACGTCAGCGATCATGGCAATCCTATTCGGTGAGAGCGGGGCAGAGCGGTACGACGAGGTGATAGCGCAAGCTCCCCGTTGCCGCATGTCGGTCGCCAATTTTCTGGAGGCTGCCATCGTGCTCGAGAGTCGTAGCGGCGATGCGGCCGGACATGAGCTTGACGCCTTCCTGGAAGAAGCAGAGATCGAGTTGGAGCCGGTCACACCTGAGCAGGCGCAGGCCGCGCGCCGAGCCTGGCGGCGATTCGGAAAGGGCAACCACCCGGCGGGACTGAACTTCGGTGACTGCTTCGCATACGCGTTGGCGGAAGCCGCGCATGAACCGCTTCTGTTCAAGGGCCGGGACTTCGCGCTTACCGACATCGAGGCAGCATAATGCCATCGCACCTGGCGTCACCCCCTTGCTTACGGGCAAAGTACATGTAAAGGCCCGTACAATCTTACTGATCCCCCGAAAAGGAGTTGAGGCATGACCCACAGAGCGGCGAACGTGGTCGTCATTGGGGGCGGCGTCAACGGGACTAGTATCGCCATGCACCTGGCCCGAATGGGTGCCGGGAAGGTCCTGCTCGTTGAGAAGGGCCACCTGGCGAGCGGCGCGAGCGGTCGGTCGGGAGCGATGGTGCGCGAACACTACCTGCACCCGACGCTGGTCAAGATGGCGATGGAGGCCAGTGACATATTCCACAACTTCGGAGACGAGGTGGGCGGCGACGCGCGGTTCACAGAGACCGGAAGGCTGCTGCTGTTCTCGGAGCGCGACGCGGAGGCGGCGCGGGCGAACGTCGAGATGAACCGCGAGCTCGGAGTTGAAATCAACACGCTCACGCCGTCCGAGATTCCGGAGATAGTCCCACAGGCATCCCTGGACGGCGTCGCGCTTGGGGTGTATGAGCCGAACTCGGGACACGCGGACCCAATGGCGACGACCTACGCATACGCGGAGCAGGCGAGGAGCCGAGGAGCGGAGATCCTGACCGGCTGCGCGGTCACGGGCATCAGGGTGGCGAGCGGTCGCGTGGTCGGCGTGGAGACGGAGAACGGGCTGATAGAGGCTGACGCCGTCGTGGCGGCGACCGGACCCTGGGCCAACAGGCTGGCCGCGCCGCTGGGTGAAACCCTTCCGATTACGCCCATAAGAGTGCAGATGGTACACCTGCGGCGTCCGCCGTCCCTGGAGTCGCTGACCACCAACATAATCGACTACACGACCGGCGCGTACTTCCGGGTGAACGCTGGGTTCAAGACGCTGGTGGGTGGCGAAGCTCCTGAGGATATGGGCGAGGTGGTGAACCCGGATGCCTTCGGACTCAACGCGGACCACGACACCATCACGCGGTTCTGGGACAGGGCGAAGTTGCGCTTTCCCGATTTCGACGCCGCGACGCCCATGGGCGGATACGGTTCGCTGTACGACATGACCCCGGACGGCAACCCGATCCTGGACATGTCGGGAGTCGTCGAAGGGCTGTACTGGGCGGTCGGATTCAGCGGACACGGCTTCAAGCTGTCCCCGGTGGTGGGCCGGATGGTGGCGGAGCTGGTAATGCACGGTGATAGCAGAGGTCACCCGATTCGCGCCTTCCGCGCGAGCCGTTTCGCGGAAGGCGACCTTCTGGACGCCGAACATCCCTATGAGGGAAGAGTCCATCAGTGATGAGAGCCTGCACCGGATAATCAGTCAAACGGCGCGGCCACTACGACACAAAGCCGCAAGATCACGCGACGCGTGACAGACTCCCGGCCTCGTCGCGGAGCGCCTTCACCCTGCTCGCCAGGCTCTCGACGCGCCTGAGTACATCGTCGAGCGCGCCGGACAGGTCGAGTGCGGCGACCTCAATCCGCTTGCCGGAGTGCCTGACGTGGTGAGTCGCAGTATCCCTCTCGCCCTTGGCGTAGATAAGCATCCCGCCCGGCAGATCGAGGGCGCTGACGTAGGCGAGTAGCTGGTAGAGGTCGGCGTTGGGCACATTGCCGTCTCTGATATACTTGTACTTGGCGTCCCCAACGAACACGCAGTCTCCGC